>JAMPGF010000077.1 GCA_023664105.1 Butyricicoccus sp.
AAGCGGCAAAGCCGCTAACAAATTCTTAGATCTACGAGGTTTTTTGACAGTCTGAAGCGAGGCCCGTTTGGGCCTCGCTTTTATTTGCGGGGGTAGGGCTCGCGGGTGTCGGTCAGGCCGAGGAGATAGTCTACGCTCGTGCCGTAGAGCTCCGCCAGGCTTATCAGCACGTCCGTCGGAATGTCCCGGCGGCCTATCTCGTAGTAGGAATAGCACACCTGCGTGCATTTCAGATACGCCGCCACGTCCTTTTGCAGCATATCCCTGTCCTCGCGCATGTCCCGGATTCTCCTGTACATCCCGCTCTCCCCTTTGCCTCTTGCTTGATAAAAGTATAGGCAAAACATTTTGTTATATTGACGTATAAAACAAAATGTTTTATAATGTGTGGAAATGAGAGATTTTCAGACAAGGCGGGGACTGGGAAATGCGAAAAATAATTACGCTTTTGTGCGTGCTGGCGGTCGGGGCGCTGGGGCTGCTGTGCTCCTGCGGGGACGGACGGCCCGCTTCGGCCTCGGAAAAGGCGGGCAGGCTGGTTAGCGAGTGGGATGCGGCGGCGCTGAATTTGTACAGGTACAGCGGACGGGATGTGCTCTACGACGGGCGGGACGGGTACATGGTGGTGATGACGCCGGACGCGGACTCGTTTGCCGACGGTGCCGCGCTGCGGGACTACCAGACGGAGGAGACCGTCCGGCAGTGCGCCGACACCGTTTACGAGCAGCTGGCCACGTGCTTCGGCGGCGATGGAGAGGTATATGTTATCGTCGCCGTCTGCGACGGGGACGGGAAGGCTGTTTTTACGTTTTTGAATGGGGTTTTATTATAGAATTAAAGCTTTTTAACGGTGTTTAGTATTACAGTAAAAAAAGAGGCCGTTAGCGGCCTCTTTTCTATTGCAAAAATGCGGCCCCGCTAAAGCGGGGCCGATGGAAAAATCCCCCGTTACTCGCGGCGAAGCGGGTTCGCCGCAAGGTTGACGAAAATTCTTAATTGCGCGGCCCTTTAGCTGGATTAAATTCTCGCCACGCCGCTTTTCCGCGCCGCCTCGGCGACCGCGGCGGCTACCGCGCCCGCCACTCGGGGGTCGAAGGCCTTGGGGATGATGTAGTCCTCGTTAAGCTCCTCATCGGAAATAAGCCCCGCCAGAGCGCGGGAGGCGGCAAGCTTCATCTCCTCGTTTATGTCGCTGGCGCGCACATCAAAGGCGCCCCGGAAAACGCCCGGGAAAGCCAGGACGTTGTTTATCTGGTTCGGGAAGTCGCTGCGCCCCGTGGAAACCACGCGCGCGCCGCCGGCCTTGGCCTCGTCGGGGAAAATCTCCGGCGTGGGGTTGGCGCAGGCGAAAACTATCGCGTCCTTCGCCATGGTCCTGACCATCTCCGCGGTCAGCACGCCCGGCGACGACACGCCAATGAACACGTCCGCGCCGCGCACCAGCTCTGCAAGGCCTCCCTGGCGCTTGTCTAAATTCGTGCGCCCTGCCATCTCGCGCTTAATGTCGTTCATGCCCTGCTCGCGCCCGTCGTAGATCGCGCCGGTGCGGTCGCACAGCGACACGTCGGCAAATCCGTCGCTCAGCAGCAGGCGGCAGATAGAGATCGCCGCCGCGCCCGCGCCGTTTATGACAACGCGCACGTTCTCCTTTTTCTTGCCCACGACCTTCAGCGCGTTGGCCAGCCCAGCAAGGGTGATTATGGCGGTGCCGTGCTGGTCGTCATGGAAAATGGGGATGTCGCAGCACTCCTTGAGCCGGCGCTCGATCTCAAAGCAGCGGGGCGCGGAAATATCCTCCAGATTCACGCCGCCGAAGCTGCCGGAGATGAGCTGTATGGTGCGCACTATCTCGTCCACATCGTGGCTCTTGATGCAAAGCGGGAAGGCGTCCACGCACCCGAAGGCCTTGAACAGCACGCATTTGCCCTCCATGACCGGCATTCCCGCCTCGGGGCCGATGTCGCCCAAGCCCAGCACCGCGCTTCCGTCGGTGACCACGAGGCACATGTTCCAGCGGCGCGTGAGCTCGTAGGACTTGCTGATGTCCTTCTGTATCTCCAGGCAGGGCCGCGCCACGCCCGGCGTGTAGGCCAGCGACAGGTCGCGCGCGTCGCCCACGGGGACGGTGCTGATCATCTCGATCTTGCCCTTTTTCTCATAATGCAGAGCAAGGCTTTCTTCCGCAATCGTCATTTTTGTGTTCCTCTCTGTATTTTTTACTCGACGTATACCGCAGTTCCGCTCGCCGTGACCATGAGCATTCCGTTGCTCTGGCCCAGCACCTCGTAGTCCAGATCCACGCCGACTACGGCGTTGGCTCCCAGGGACTGGGCACGGCTCGCCATCTCGCGGAGCGCGGCCTCGCGCGCGTTTATCAGCTCGTCCTCGTAGGAATTCGAGCGCCCGCCGAAAAAGTCCGTGATGCTCGCGGCGAAGTCCCGGACGAAGTTCACGCCCGACACCACCTCGCCGAACACGATGCCGTAATACTCAAGTATCCGCTTGCCTTCAACGCTGTTTGTGGTAGTTATTATCATGGTGTTTACCTCCATCGTAGATTCAAGAACATTTTACAACCTCGGACCGCTCCGCGTCAATGGCTTTTACAGCCCCGCCGGCACAAAGGCCCCGCCGCGTATCGTGACCTGCTCCGTAAAGCCCGCCGCGCGGGCAAGCCCCGCCGCCGCGCTGTATCCGAAGTTCAGCTTTTCGCGGTCGTGGCAGTCGGTGGTTATCATAATTGAACAGCCGCGCGCGCGTATCTCGCGCAGGATCCACTCCGAGGGATAGGGCGCGCTGCGGTAGCCGCGTGCCATCGCGCCGGTGTTTATCTCGAATATTGGCCGCTTCCCGTCCGCGCACAGGCGGTCGAGCGCGTCCGTTACCGCGCGGCGGTAGCGGGGGCGCGTCTCGTCAAAAACCGGGTCCTGCTCGTCAAACTTTCGGATGAGGTCAAAGTGGCCCACGATCTGCGCGCCGGTGTGCTCGAGCACCGCGCCGACGAGGGCAAAGTAATCCTCCGCGTAGGCATAGGCATCGCCGCCGTATTTCGCGATGTTCTCCCGCGTAGATTCGACAGAGCGGTCCACGCACAGGTATTCCCCGTCATGGAGAACATAGTGCACAGAGCCAATGGCGTAGTCGTACTCCGGCGGCACCTTCCCTGAGGTGCAGTCCTGCTCGATGCCGAGGTATATCTCCATGCGCCCGGCGTACTCGGACTTGAGGAGGGCAATTTCCGCGCGGTAGGCCGCCGTCGCGCTCTCATCCATGCCCACGTCGTCCGCGCCGCCGCCGCTGTGCCCGGAAAAGCCCAGCGCCTCGAAGCCCAGCTCATACGCGCGCGCCGCCATTTCGGAGGGGCTGTCCTTGCCGTCGCAAAATACCGTGTGTGTGTGGAAATTAGCTCTCATGTCATTTTCTCCTGCTTGACCTTACGGTCGATGACGTGGCGGCTTCTCAGCTCGGCGCGGATATCGTCAAGGCTGATGCCCATTTCCAGCAGCATGACCATGACGTGATAGGTCAGGTCCGCGACCTCGTATATTGTCTCAGCGCGGTCGCTGTCCTTGGCGGCGATGATGACCTCGGTGCACTCCTCGCCCACCTTCTTGAGGATCTTGTCTATCCCCTTTTCAAACAGATAGCTGGTGTAGGAGCCCTCCTTTTTCTCGCTCTTGCGCCCGGCTATCAGCTCCATGAGCGCGTCGAGGTCGAAGGCATGATTGTTCTCCGAGATATACACGGGGTCGTTGAAGCAGCTGTCCGCGCCCGTGTGGCAGGCCGGACCGTCCTTGCGCACCAGCACCGTGAGCGCGTCGCGGTCGCAGTCGGCGGTTATGGACACAATGTGCTGGTAGCTGCCCGAGGTCTCGCCCTTTAGCCACAGCTCCTGGCGCGAGCGGCTGAAAAAGCAGCTCAGCTCCCGCTCCATGGATATTTTCAGGCTCTCGCGGTTCATGTAGGCCAGCGTGAGCACTTTTTTGCTGTCCGCGTCCGCCACTATGGCGGGGATGAGCCCCTTTTCGTCGAATTTCAGATCGTCTATATTCAGCATTTTCTTACCTTCTTACTATAATTCCGTTTTCGTCCAGCTCGCGCTTGAGCTGGGCGATACTCACCTCGCCGAAGTGGAAGATCGAGGCCGCGAGCCCCGCGTCCACGTCGGGGATCTCCTTGAAAAGCTCCACAAAGTGCGCTGTCGAGCCCGCTCCGCCGGAGGCCACAACGGGCACCTTCACCGCCGCGCACACCGCGCGCAGCAGCTCAAGATCGAAGCCGCCCTTGACGCCGTCGGTGTCGATAGAGTTGACCACCACCTCGCCCGCGCCCAGACCTACGCCCCGGCGTATCCAGTCGATGGCCTCGCGCCCCGTGTCCTCGCGCCCGCCGCGGGCGTAGACGTGAAAAACGCCGTTCACGCGCTTTATATCCGCCGAGAGCACCACGCACTGGCTGCCGTATTTCTTCGCGGCCTCGCCTATCAGCTCGGGGCGGCGCAGGGCGCCGGAATTGACGCTGACCTTGTCCGCGCCGCATGAGAGCACGCGCTCAAAGTCCGACACCGCGTTTATCCCGCCGCCTACGGTAAGGGGGATGAAGATGGTGGAAGCCACCTCGGTGAGTATGTCCGTAAACAGCGCGCGGCCCTCGGCGGAGGCGGTGATGTCGTAGAAAACCAGCTCGTCCGCGCCGTTTTCGCTGTAGTACCGGCCCAGCTCCACGGGGGAGGAGACGTCGGCAAGGCCCTCGAAATTCACGCCCTTGACCACGCGGCCGTTCCGCACGTCGAGGCAGGGGATTATTCTCTTGGTTATCATCGGCACACCTCGATCGCCTCGGCGAGGTCTATCCCGCCGGTGTATATGGCGCGGCCAAGTATCGCGCCGCAGAGCCCCATGTCGCGCAGGGTGCGCACGTCATCGAGCGTGGACACGCCGCCGGAAGCGACGATGTCCATGGCGTATTTCGCCGACAGCTCCTTGTAAAGCTCGCGGTTGGTGCCCTGCATCGCGCCGTCTTTGGAAATGTCCGTGCAGATTATGGTTTTCACGCCCATGTCCTGAAGCTTGGCGCAGAAGCCGTCGAGCGTCTCGGTCGAGAGCTCGCGCCAGCCCTTCACGGCGACGCGGCCGTCGCGCACGTCCACGCCCACGGCGATGCGCTCGCCGTATTTTTTCAGCAGCGAGGCCAAAAGCGCACGGTCGCTGACCGCGGCGGTGCCGAGTATGACGCGGAAAACGCCGGCGGAGAGGTATTTTTCGACCGTTGCCTCGTCGCGTATGCCGCCGCCTGCCTCGGCAAGCAGGCCGCTGCGGCGCACTATCTCCGAAATCGTGTCGAAATTCGGCGTGCCGCCGTCGCGCGCGCCTTCGAGGTCGACGAGATGGATGTACCGCGCACCAGCCTTTTTAAAACCCTCGGCAACGGCGGCGGGATCGGCGCTGTAGACGGTCTTTTGGGCGTAATCGCCCTTGAGCAGGCGCACGGCCTGTCCCTCATATAAATCTATGGCGGGGAATATCTCCATGTTGTGTCTCCTTATAACTCGCAGAAGGCTTTCAGAATGCTCAGCCCCACCTCGCCGCTTTTTTCCGGGTGGAACTGGCAGCCGTACACGTTATCGCGCGCTGCGGCGGCGGTTACATCCACGCCGTACTCCACGGTCGCGGCAAGGCTGCCGGCGCAGTCCACGGCGTGGTAGGAATGGACGAAATACACGCAGTCGCCTTCGCGTGTGTATTTGAAGATTGGGCAGCCGGGCCCGGTCAGGCGCAGCGCATTCCAGCCAATCTGCGGGATTTTGTACGTGTCGGGCAGCACCTCGCTCATGGGGCGCACTGTGCCGGGCAGAAGGCCGAGGCCGGCGTGCTCGCCGAATTCAAGGCTTTTCTCAAACAGCAGCTGCATCCCCAGGCATATCCCCAGCAGGGGCTTGCCCGCGCGGGCCTCGTCTGTCAGCACCGTGTCCAGCCCGCGCTCGCGCAGCTTCGCCGCCGCGTCACCGAAGGCGCCCACGCCGGGGAGGATTATTTTGTCTGCGCGGCGTATCTCCCGCTCCTCGCCCGTGACGAGAACGTCCGCGCCGACAAAGCGGAAGGAGCTTTTCAGGGAAAAGAGGTTTCCCACTCCGTAATCAACTATTACCGTCATGCCGCGTCACAGCACCCCCTTCGTCGAGGGCACCTCGTCCGCCGCCGCGGGGTCGGTCTCCACAGCCTGGCGCAGGGCGCGGCCCAGGGCCTTGAACGCAGCCTCGATGATGTGATGGGAGTTTGTGCCGGACAGCTGGCGCAGGTGCAGCGTCAGGCGTGCGCAGCGGGCCAGAGCAAGGAAAAATTCCTCCGCAAGCTCCGTGTCAAAATCCCCTACCTTCTGTGTCGGGATGTCCAGCGCGTATGTGAGATGCGCCCTGCCGGACAGGTCGAGCGCGCATAGCACCAGCGCCTCGTCCATCGGCAGCAGCATCGAGCCGTAGCGGCGCACACCGCGCTTGTCGCCCAGCGCCCCGTCAAGCGCCGTGCCGAGGGCGATACCGATGTCCTCGGTGGTGTGGTGGTAGTCCACCTGGGTGTCGCCGCGGCAAGCCACGTCGAGATCAACGCGCCCATGTTTTGCAAAGAGCGTGAGCATGTGGTCCAAAAAGCCGCAGCCCGTGTCAATGCTCGACGCGCCCGTGCCGTCTAAATTCAGCTTTAATTTTATGTCAGTCTCCGCAGTCTTGCGGGAAATTTCAGCCGTTCTCATTTTGCCGCGCCGCCCCTCTTATTTAAAATGTCTCTCACCGCGTCGAGGAAAATGTCCATCTGCTCGCGCGTGCCGACGCTCACGCGGTTATAATCGGCGATGCGGGACTTATCAAAATGCCGCACCAGCACGCCGCGCGCGCGAAGCTCCGCGTACAGCTTCGCGCCGGATACGGCTGGGCTGGCGCAGAATACGAAATTCGTCCGGGACTCCGGCACGGTGAAGCCAAGCTTTTTCAGCTCAGTGGCGACGTAGTCGCGCGTGGCGGCAATCTCGCGGCAGTTTCCCATGTAGTACCCGTCGTCCTCCAGCGCGGCCTCGCCGGCGGCGAGGGTCATGCTGTTGACGTTGTAGGGGTTGGTGGAGTATTTCACGGTGTTCAAATCCGCGATGAGCGATGCGCAGCCCACGGCATATCCTAATCGCGCCCCGGCAAGGGAGCGGGATTTGGAGAAGGTCTGGATCACGAGAAGGTTGGCGTATTTTTCAATGAGCGGCACGCAGCTCTCGCCGCCGAAGTCAACGTAGGCCTCGTCGATGACCACCACGCTGTCGGGATTAGAGGCGATCACGCGCTCAAGCTCCGCGCGCGGCAGGGCGATGCCCGTGGGCGCGTTGGGGTTGGCGATGACTATATTTTTGCCGAGGCCAATATAATCCTCCGCGCCGACGGAAAAATCCTCCCGCAGGGGTATTTCCTCGTAGGGTACGGCGTTGAGGCCGCAGAACACGGTGTAAAAGCCGTAGGTGATGTCCGCGAAGGCGAAGGGGTGCTCCTTGTCTCCGAAGGCCATGAAGGCGAAGTTGAGCGCCTCGTCAGAGCCGTTGGTGGGCAGCACGTTCTCCGGACACACGCCCAGGCGCGCGGCGAGCTTTTCGCGCAGTGCCGTGCACTCCGGGTCGGAGTAGAGGTTGAGCGCGGCGCAGCGCCCCGCCACTCTCTCTTTCAGCAGCGGCGAGGGCGGGTAGGGAGATTCGTTGGTATTGAGCTTGACGTATTTGCGCTCCCGCGGCTGCTCTCCGGGGACGTAGGGCGTCAGCGCGGCGTATTTTTCACTGAAAAAGCGGCTCATTTCGCTCCCTCCTCAAGGCGTATTTCCGCGCTGCGGGCGTGGCCGTGGAGGCCCTCGGCGCGGGCAAAGCGCGCCACGTCCGGCGCGGCAGCGGCGAAAGCCGCGTCGCTGTAATAGGTAAACTGCATTTTTTTTACGAAATCGTCCACCGACAGGGGGCTGGAAAAGCGCGCCGTGCCGGACGTGGGCAGGGTGTGGTTCGGCCCGGCGAAGTAGTCGCCCAGCGCCTCCGGGCAGCTGCGGCCCAGGAAGACCGAGCCCGCGTTTTTGATTTTGCCCAGCCAGTCGAAGGGCTTGTCCACGCATATCTCAAGGTGCTCGGGGGCCAGCTCGTTGGCGAGCTCGACCGCCTCGTCGAGGTTGGCTGCGACGATTATTTTGCCGTTGTTTTCTATGGACGCGCCCGCGATCTCGCGCCGGGGGAGCGTCTGAAGCTGGCGCTCCACCTCGCGCGCCACGGCCCCGGCAAGGGACTCGCTGTCGGTTATCAGCACGGCGCTGGCCATCCTGTCGTGCTCGGCCTGGCTGAGCAGGTCCGCCGCCGCGAGGGCGGGATCTGTACCGCCGTCAGCAACGATGAGGATCTCGCTGGGCCCGGCTATCATGTCGATGGACACGCGGCCGAAAACCTGCTTCTTCGCCTCGGCGACGAAGGCGTTGCCGGGGCCGACGATCTTGTCCACGCGGGGGATGCTCTCCGTGCCGTAGGCCAGCGCGGCTATGGCCTGCGCGCCGCCGACCTTGAACACGCGGTCAACGCCCGCCGCCCTTGCCGCCGCCAAAATCGCGGGGCTCACCGCGCCGTTTTTCGCCGGGGTGACCATGATTATCTCCCCGCAGCCGGCAAGCTTTGCCGGGATGGCGTCCATGAGCACCGTCGAGGGGTACGCCGCCGTGCCGCCGGGGACGTAAATCCCCACGCGCTCGAGCGGGATAACCCGCTGTCCCACGACCGAGCCGTCGGGGCGCGTCAGTGCAAAGCCCTGCCGCACCTGGGCGGCGTGGAAGGCCATGATATTCGCCGAGGCGCGCCCGATGACGTCCCGCAGCTCCGGGTCAACGGAGCGCACCGCCGCGTCCAGTTCATCCTGGCTTACCTCCAGCGTCTCCGGCGCGCCGCCGTCAAAGCGCGCGCAGTACTCCAAAAGCGCCGCGTCGCCGCGCGCGCGCACGTTCCCGATTATCTCCGCCACCGTGCCCGCGACGTCGGCAAGGCGGGCGTCCCGCGCGAAAAGCGCCTCGCGCGGGGTGTCAGCAAGCTTCATTATTTTCATCATTTTTCCGCCGCCTCCTGGCTGATTATCTCCGCAAGACGCGCGCACAGGCGCTTTATCTCGCCGTTTTTGAATTTATAGCCGACCTTGTTGGCGATGAGCCGGGCGCTGATCCGGGTTATCGTCTCCAGCGGGGCAAGGTCGTTCTCCCGCAGGGTGCCGCCCGTCTCGACTATGTCCACGATCACGTCCGACAGCCCCAGCAAGGGCGCCAGCTCTATTGAGCCGTTGAGCTTTATTATATCTATCTCCCTGCTCAGGGATGAGTAATATCCGCGCGCGATATGCGGGAATTTGGTCGCTACGCGAAGCGGGCGCGTGGGGTCGTCGCGGAAGTCACGCCGCCCTGCCACGCACATGCGGCACACGCCCGTATGCAGGTCCAGCAGCTCGTACACGTCGGGGGAGTATTCCAGCAGGATGTCCTTGCCCGCGACGCCCAGGTCGGCCGCGCTGCGCTCGACGTATATCGCCACGTCCGAGGGCTTGACCCAGAAAAAGCTCACGCCCGCGTCGGGGTTTTCAAATATCAGCTTGCGCCCAGGGCTTCTTATTTCCGGGCAGCCAAAACCGGCGCGCTCGAACGCGTCGTAGACCCGCTCGCCTAATCTGCCCTTCGGCAGCGCAACGTTAAGCATTGTCCTGGCCCCCTCCTCCCAGACGGATTATTTCGCCGTAGCTGCCGCGCACCTCGCCGTCGGGCCGGGCGCGGACTGTGAGCCCCTCGGCGCGGAGAGCGC
>JAMPGF010000078.1 GCA_023664105.1 Butyricicoccus sp.
ACTGCAATTTCTTGGCAAATCTGCTTGTCCACTTTATTGACTATGGTCCAGTATTCCAGGGTCCAGATAGACGATGACACCATTTTGTCCGCAGACGGCGCGAGCGTGCGTAGCACGCGGAATTCTCGATTGAACTTTCAATAGAGAATTAGTATTAATCCGGATAAATCAAGGGGGGCGGAGAAAATGCCCGCGGGAAAAAGAAAGCTTATCATAGCGGCGGCGCTTGCGCTGTGCGTGATAATATGCGCCTGCATGTTTATCGGGCGGAACGCCTTTACCTACACGAACCTGGCCGCGGCCGCCGACCGCGATTTTGCCCGCTCGCTGCTGGCCGGGGCCGGCATAGCGCGGGAGAACACGGATTTGCTGCTTGAGCTTGTGGACGGGTTTTATTCGGTGCCCTATCCCGGCATAGCCGACAGCGGCTTTCGCGGGGGATTCATACCGTTTTTTTCATACAGCGGCAAGGACGCTGCCCGGCATCTTGACATGCAGCCGGACAACTCCCTGACATGCAGAATGGCGGCGTTCATACTCCTGCGGGACAAGATCGGCTTTCCTGATACCGCGGAAAGAAAGCCTGGTCTGGAGGAGAAGGACCCGCGAAGCCGCGTAAACCTCACGGACAGCGGAGAGCTGCTGCGCTATGACCTGCTTTTTTCCAATTTGGAGCAGCCGGTCCGATCCTCGGGCGGGCTGTCGGACGCGGTGAAGGAATACTGGGAATCCTCCGGGATCACCTTCCCGCAAAACGCCGGGGCCAATATTGTGACGGCCTACGGCTCGACAGGTGAAACGATCCAGAATTTCCATGCCGCCGTGGTGATCTGCAGCGGAGATGAAATATGGCTGCTTGAGAAATACGACCCGATCTACCCCTACCAGCTCTCCCGCTTCACCGGCGAAAAGCAGCTTATAAGCTACATGAAAACCCGCGTTTCGGAGGTAAAATACGCCGCAATATTCCTCGGCGCCGACTGCCTGTGGACAAAGTGAAAAACTACTCCGCCGTTGACATGTCCAAATTGAAGCCAGTGATATTATCTGTTTTTCGGTTTGCAAAGATATACCCGTCATCCGTGGTAAGATCGTAAAGAACGCTCCGTTGAAGCTTATCGGTTGTACCGTCCCAAATGCCCACGTCGGCCAGCAGAGCGATCGCCCCGTCTGAGTCAAGCACACAGCCGTTTCGTCACGAAGGCCTCTATGTCGGAGTCCGAGGAGGCCCCGGTCTTGAGAAACTCATCAAAGCCGTAGCCGCCGCAATAGGTCATCGGGTACATCCCGTTATCGTCAATCTTCTCAAGCGATGCTCCCGAGCCGTTTTTAAAGTAGAGGATGCCACTAAAGAGCGGCATCCTCTACTTTTTCGTTTGCAAGCCGGTCTGTAAGCCGGGTTCTGTCTTAAACGACCATCTATCTGTGGCCCGGCGTTGCCGCCGGGCTCAAGCCGCCTCCTCGGAACGGCCGGGCCGGCCTTGATGTTCCTCCACGGCGTTGCTCCGGATAGAGTTTACAGCGCCAACGTGTCTCCACGCGGCGGGTGAGCTCTTACCTCGCCTTTCCACCCTTACCGCGTCGGAGCAAGCTTCATATCGTTCGTTTCCATGCAGGCATGAAAACTCACTCATTACGCTGCTCCTCCTTTCCCCACAAAAGCTACACTTTTGCGGGGGCCCCATTTTGTGTGAACCCCTTTTTGCGGGGGCTCCATTTTGCGGGGACGCGGCGGTATATCTCTGTTGCACTTGTCCGAGGGTCACCCCTGGCGGGCGTTACCCGTTATCCTTGCCCTGCGGAGCCCGGACTTTCCTCACGCACTCCCTTTCGGAATGTGCCCGCGGTCGTTCGGCCTGCTTGCAGATGTGATTTTACAACAACTTCTCCCACTTAGTCAATAAAAAATGTTGTTTTTATCCGCGCGGGAGGATATAATCATAGAGTATGACTTTATAAGCAAATTATGGAAGGTGAGGAAGCCTTGACTTTTGACGAATATTTCAACTCCCTGCGCGGCAGGCGCATCGCGGTGGTCGGAACGGGCGTGAGCAATATGCCGCTGATTGAGCTTCTGGTGCGCTACGGCTGCGACGTGACCGCCTGCGACATGCGCACGCGGGACGCGCTCGGGGACACCGCGCGCGAGCTTGAGGGCATGGGCGCGGTGCTGCGGCTGGGGCCGGATTATCTCGAGGACATGCGCTTTGACGTGGTGTTCCGCACGCCGGGGCTGCATCCGAACGCCCTTGCCGGGGCGCGGGAAAACGGCGCGGTGCTCACCAGCGAGATGGAAGCATTTTTTGCGCTGTGCCCCTGCAGGATTATCGCCGTCACCGGCTCGGACGGCAAGACCACGACCACGATGCTCATCTCCGAGCTGCTGAAAAAACAGGGATTTACGGTGCATCTGGGCGGCAATATCGGAAAACCCCTGCTCGCCGAGGTGCCGGAGATGAAGCCGGGCGACATCGCCGTGCTGGAGCTGAGTTCCTTCCAGCTGCACGGCATGGACTGCCGCCCCGACGTGGCGGTGGTGACCAACGTTTTCCCCAACCACCTGGACGTGCACCCGAGCTACGAGGACTATATCTGGGCGAAAAAAAGCATCTTTTCCCGCCAGGGCGCGGGCTGCCGCCTTGTGCTCAACCTTGACAACGAGATCACCCGCTCCTTTGCCGGTGAGGCGAGGTCAGATATCCTGTGGTTTTCCCGCCGGGAGGACGTACAGCGCGGCTGCAGCTGCACCGACGGCGTGATACGCCGCTGCGGCGGGAAGCTGATGGACGCGTCGGAGATACGTCTGCCGGGCGTGCACAACATCGAGAACATGATGGCCGCTTTTGCCGCCGTGGACGGGCTGGTCGACGCGGAGAACTGCCGCGAGGTTGCCCGTACCTTCGCCGGAGTGGCGCATCGGCTGGAGCTCATCCGCACGCTGCGCGGAGTGCGCTACTACAACGACTCCATCGCCTCGAGCCCCACGCGCACCACGGCGGGGCTGCGCTCCTTTGAGGAAAAGACCATACTTATCGCCGGTGGCCACGACAAGCACATCCCCTTCGACGGCCTCGCGCGGGAGATAGTTGAGCGCGTCAAGGCGCTGTTTCTCACCGGCGAAACGGCACAGAAAATCTACGACGCCGTGATGGAAGCCGAGAAGGAAGCCGGGGGCGGGCCGCCGGTGTACGTTGCCGACGGCTTTGCCGAGACGGTGCGCGCCGCGGCCGATTACGCGAAAGAGGGCGACGTGGTGCTGCTCAGCCCCGCGTGCTCGTCCTTTGACAGGTTCAAAAATTTTGCCGAACGTGGGAACACGTTCAGAAAAATAGTGGAGGGATTGGAATAAAATGGATTACGCACAGCTTGCGATACAGCTCGGCTCCGCCTGCGGCCCCTCGGGCAGCGAGGACGCGGCGCGAGAGCTGGCCTCGGAGTATCTGAGGCCCTATGTGGATGAGATCGAAACCGACGTCATGGGCAACATCATTGCCCTGCGGCGCTGCGAGAGAGAGGGCGCGCGGCGGCTTTTGCTGTGCGCGCACATGGACGAGATCGGCTTCGCGGTGACGGGGCACGAGAAGGGCTTTCTGCGCTTTGCCGCCGTCGGCGGGGTGGACGCGCGTATGCTCCCCGCCGCGGAGGTGCGCGTGCTCGCTCCCGAAGGGCCGTTCTACGGCGTGGTGGGCGTGATGCCGGTGCACGCGATGACGAAGGAGGAGCAGGACAAGCCGGTTCCGGGGGACAAGCTGTTCATCGACGTGGGGCTGAGCCAGGAGCAGGCCGTCGGGCGCGTGCCCCTCGGCACTCCGGCGGTCTACGGCGGCGGGGTGCAGCGCCTCGGCGCGGAGATGCTCTGCGGCAAGTCCATGGACGACCGATCCTGCGTGGCGATAATTGTCAGGCTTATGGAAGCTTTGCAGGGTGCGGAGCTGGACGTGGACATCTGCTGCCTCATCAGCACCCAGGAGGAGGTTGGCGTCCGCGGCGCGATTACCGGGGGCTACAGCACACATCCGGATTACGCCATAGTGCTGGACGTGACGCACGGGGAGACGCCCGACGCGCCCAGGCACAAGACCTTCAAGCTCGGCGGCGGCGCGGCAATAGGCGTGGGGCCTAACTTCAACCGCCGTCTGACCGACGCCATCATCGGCACGGCGAAGGACGCGGGGCTGGACTATCAGATCGAGGTCATCGCCG
Source organism: Butyricicoccus sp. (assembly GCA_023664105.1). Lineage (GTDB taxonomy): Bacteria > Bacillota > Clostridia > Oscillospirales > Oscillospiraceae > JAMPGF01. The sequence goes on from JAMPGF010000078.1 coordinate 4,204, forward strand.
GGGAGAGCGGGACGGATGCCTGGCCCATACAGGTCAGCCGCGAGGGCGTTGCCACGGCGCTGGTGTCCCTGCCGCTGAAGTACATGCACTCGCCGGTGGAGACGCTGAAGATTTCCGACGCGGAGAACATAATTGAGCTGCTGACGAATTTCATAAAACGCGCGGGGGAGGTGCTGTAAAATGCTGGATACACTGAAAACACTCTGCTACCTCAGCGGCGTCTCGGGCGCCGAGGACGAGGTACGCGACTATATCCTTGAGCGCGTGATGCCCCACGCCGACGAGCTGTCGAGCGACGCCATGGGCAACCTCATCGTATTCAAAAAGGGGGCAAAAACGCCGGAGCGGCGGCTGATGCTCTGCGCGCACATGGACGAGGTGGGGCTTATCGTCACGGGCTACACGGACGAGGGCTATCTGCGCTTCGACAGCGTCGGCGGCATCGACCGCCGGGTGCTCATCGGCAAGCGCGTCTACGTCGGCCCCGACCGGGTCGACGGGGTTATCGCCATAAAGGCGTACCATCTCGTCGACGAGAAGGAGGAAAAGACGGTGCCGAAGCTCGACAGCCTGTACATCGACGTGGGCTGCACCGGCCGCGAGCAGGCGCAGCAGGCCGCCGCGCTGGGCGACAGGGCGGTATTCTATGACTCGGTCGTGGAGTTCGGCGACGGCTTTTTGAAGGCCAAGGCCATCGACGACCGCGTGGGCTGTGCGGCGATGATAAAGCTTATCGAAAGCGAGCTGCCCTGTGACACCTATTTCGCCTTTACCACCCAGGAGGAGATCGGCGCGCGCGGCGCGCGCACGGCGGCGTTCAGCGTGCGGCCTGACGTGACGCTGATACTCGAGGGCACGACGGCGACGGACATCCCCGACATCGCCGAGAGCAAGGTGATTTGCCGCGCCGGGGACGGGGTAGTGATCCCCTTCATGGACCGGGGGACGATCTATGACCGGAAGCTCTGCGCGGCGCTGGCGCGTATCGCGGACGCAAACGGCATAAAGCACCAGACCAAGCGCCGCATTGCCGGAGGTACCGACGCCTCGTCCATTCAGCGCAGCCGCGCCGGGGTGCGTACCGCCGCCGTATCATGCGCGGTGCGAGGCATACATTCTCCCGCCGGGGTGGGGAAGATTTCGGAGTTTGAGGATATGCTGAAGCTGGCGGGGCTGTTTATCGGGGAATTCGCCGCTGAGAAGCTGGAATAAGCAAGAATTTTGTACAGGTCGGCGCGCATATGCTTCAGGCAGGGGGGATAGCCATGCCTTTGCCGCGCCGGCACGCGTTCAGACATATAAGATACCCGCGCGCCCGGTGGACGCGCCCGACGAAAAACCAGCTGGGCGTTTTGATACTCTGTGCCCTGCTGGCGGGGATAGCCGCCTTCGCGCTCAAGTCGGGGGCCTATTTAAAACAGCTTGCCGGGGAGATGGCGCTGTCGGATGCCAGCGACCTTGTGGTGCTGGCGGTCAACGACGTGATAAACCGCAAGATGAGCGAGGGGGAGTACGACTACAGCTACTTCGTCTCCCTTGAAAAGGACTACGCCGGGGGCATTACGGCGATAACCTCCAACATGGCGGAGATAAACGCCTTCGCCACCCAGGTGCTTGACGAGGTGGTGCGCGCCGCCGACAGCGGGCAGCTCAATGTGGAAATTCCGCTGGGAAACCTTTTGGGCTTCAACCTCTCGCTGGGGCGCGGGCCGAAGATCCCGGTGGAGATAATCATGCTGACGAGCTCGCACGCGGACTTTATCAGCGGGCTGGTGTCCTCGGGCATTAACCAGACCAAGCACCAGATGATCCTTGAGATAGTAGTGGACATTGACATTCTCGTGCCATGGGAGACGCTGTCCACGCAGGTGGTGAGCCGCACGCTGATTGCCGAGACGGTGATCGTGGGCGGGGTGCCGGAAACATTTGTGAATGTGGAGAAAAGCAATGGATGAAATACAAAAGCAGATACTCGCCCTGCGCGCCGAGGTGGCCGAGCACAGCCGCCGCTATTACGACGAGGACGCGCCGACGATCTCGGACTTTGAGTACGACCGGCTGATTCACACGCTGGCCGACCTTGAGGAGCAGTACCCGCAGTTCAAAAGCGCGGACTCGCCCACGCAGCATGTGGGCGGCACTGTCAGCGGGAAATTTTCGAGCGTGCGGCACGAGGTGCCGCTTGAGAGCCTGGCGGATGTGTTTTCACACGAGGAGCTGTTCGCCTTCGGCCAGCGCGTGGACGACGCGCTGGGCTCGGAACACAGCTATGATGTCGAGCCGAAAATAGATGGATTGTCGATTGCACTTGAATACTTCAACGGCGAGTTCGTGCGCGGCGCGACGCGCGGAAACGGGACCGAGGGCGAGGATGTCACGGAGAACCTCCGCACTGTCCGCTCGCTGCCGCAAAAGCTCAAAAACGCGCCGGAGCGGCTTATTGTGCGCGGCGAGGTGTACATGGCGAAGGACACCTTCGAGGACATCAACCGCCTGCGGGAGATAAGCGGCGAGCCGCCGCTGGCAAACCCGCGCAACGCCGCCGCCGGAAGCCTGCGGCAGCTTGACGCGAGGATTACCGCATCGCGGCGCCTTGATTTGATCGTATACAACATCCAGCTGCCCACGGAGCAGTACAAGACACACGCCGAGACGCTGGACGCGCTGTCGGAGATGGGCTTTGACGTGGTGCCGTACAAGGTCTACGGCAGCATCCGCGACTGCGTCGAGCGCATCGAGTGGATCGGCGAGAACCGCGACAGCTTCAAATATGAGATGGACGGAGCGGTGATCAAGCTAAACGGCCTTGACCAGCGCCGGATTCTGGGCAGCACGTCCAAGGCGCCGCGCTGGGCGGTGGCCTACAAGTACCCGCCGGAGAAGAAGGAAAGCCGCGTTGTCGACATCGCGGTTCAGGTCGGGCGCACAGGCGTGCTCACGCCCAAGGCGGTCATTGAGCCCGTGCGCCTGGCGGGCACGACGGTGACCAACGCCACGCTGCACAATCAGGATTTTATCGACAGGCTGGATGTGCGCATCGGCGACACGGTGCTCGTTCGAAAGGCCGGGGAGATAATTCCCGAGGTCATTGATGTGCTGCGCGGCAAGCGGCCCGAAGGGACGCTCCCGTTTAGGCTGCCGGAGCTGTGCCCTGAGTGCGGCAGTCCCGTGGTGCGGGACGAGGACGGGGCCGCCATGCGCTGCACGGGCGCGGAGTGCCCGGCGCAGCGGCTGCGGAATATTGTGCACTTCGCCTCGAAGGAGGCCATGGACATCGACGGACTCGGCCCCGCCGCGGTGGAGAGCCTTGCCGCCGCAGGGCTTATCTCCGCGCCGGCGGATCTGTACTACCTCAACGCCCGGAGCGTCGCATCGCTCGAGCGAAAAGGGAAGAAGTCCGCGGAAAACCTGATAAGCGCCATCGAGGCCAGCAAATCCCGGGGCCTTGCCCGGCTGCTGTGCGCCTTTGGCATACGGCAGGTGGGGCAGAAGGCGGGGAAGGTGCTGGCGAAGTATTACCCCGACCTCGACGCGCTGATGGGTGCGGGGGAGGAGGAGCTGACCGCCATACCCGACGTGGGCCCCATAACCGCGCGGTATGTGACCGAGTGGTTCGCCAATCCCCAGTCGCGGCACCAGATCGAGCTGCTGCGCGAGGCGGGCGTGTCCTTTGAAAGCGGGGAGCAGGCGCTGGACAACCGCTTCGCGGGAAAGGTTTTCGTGCTCACCGGAGCGCTGGAGCTGTTCACCCGCGACGAGGCCAGCGAGATTATTGAGAAGTACGGCGGCAAGGCGTCAGGCTCGGTGTCGAAGAAGACCAGCTACGTCCTCGCCGGGGAAAACGCAGGGTCGAAGCTGACCAAGGCGCAGGCGCTGGGAATTGAGATTATTACTGAGGAACAGTTCAGGGAAATGATAAAATAACCGAAAAAGCGTAGAGGATGAATCATTTACGATTCATCCTCTGCTGTTTTATCCGCGGCAAAGCCGCCTCTCATTTGATAACTTCAATAACCGCAACCGCCTTCACTCCCGCGCCGACGTGGCAGCAGATGCTTATCGGCAGGCGGCAGAGCTGGATGCTGTCGTCGAGGAAGTAGCTGCGAACCTGCTCAAGCCACTCCTGGGCGGGGGCGAGGTCGCCGGAATAGGCCGTGGCGATGCTGACGTTTTTGCCGGCAAAGCGGGTTTCCAGATCCTTCTTCGCGGCCTCGAGCATGGTCTGCCCGGCGTGGGCCATGCCGCGCACCTTGGCAAAGGCGTCAAGCTTCTCGCCCTGGATCTGCAATACGGGCTTGAGCCCCAGCACCGTTGCCAGCGCCGCCCCCGCGGCGGTCACGCGGCCGCTCTTTTTCAGCAGCTCGAGCGTGTTCACGGCCAGGTAGATGCTGGCGTTGTAAGCCTCTTTTTCCAGCCGGGCGTGGATCTCCTGGGCGGTCATGCCCTGCTCTATCATGTACAGCGCGTCAAACACCGCCTGGCGCTGGGAGATGGAGATGCGCTTGTTGTCGGCGACCAGCACGCGCCCGTTATAGCTCTCGGCCAGGGCCTTCGCCGTGCCGCACGAGCCGCTCAGGGCCGAGGACATGGGGATGTGGACGACGTAATCGTGCTGTTTAAGCGCTTCCTCCCAGAGCGAGATTATGGACTGGGGAGAGGGCTGGGAGGAGGAGACATCGTCGCCATTGGCGAGCATCTCAAAAAAGTGCTCGTAGGAGCAGGAGACGCCCTCGAAATAATCAACCTCGTTGACGATGAAGGGCATGGGCAGCAGGTAAACGCCGAGGGAATCGGCCTCTTCCTGCGTCATGCTGCTGTTTGTGTCGGTTACGATAGCGATTTTACTCATTACGGAACTCCTGTAATTGCATTAAATTTTTTATATATTTTTGTCAATGCATAGTATATGATTCTCCGCGCGCCGTGTCAAGTGTTTTGCGCGAGGTTTTTGCAATAGGGACATTTGACATTGCCCGAGTTGGTGGTATAATTAGTAAAAATAAACATGAGGAGTGCCCCTATGAGAACTGTTAAGGCCGCCGCCGTCACGGACACCGTGGCGCGGCTGTGCGTAAAGGCCAACCGCGAGCTGCCGGAGGACGTGAGCGCCGCGCTCGCCGCCGCGCGGGAGAGCGAGCCGTGGCCGCTGGCCGAAAAATCCCTCGGGATACTCTGCGGCAACCTTGAGCTGGCGCGGGAAAAGGAGCTGCCCATTTGCCAGGACACGGGGCTTGCCTGCGTGTTTATCGAGCTGGGGCAGGAGGTGCACGTCGAGGGCGGGCTTGAGCAGGCCGTCAACGAGGGCGTGCGCCGGGGCTACGGCGAGGGCTACCTGCGCAAGAGTGTCGTGGGCGACCCGCTGCGCCGCGTCAACACGGGCGACAACACGCCCGCGTTTATCACGCTGCACCTCGTGCCGGGGGACGGCTTCCGCGTGACGGTGCTGCCGAAGGGCTTCGGCAGCGAGAACATGAGCCGGCTGAAAATGCTAAAGCCCGCCGACGGCGTGGAGGGCGTGAAGGATTTCGTCATCGAGACGGTGCGCCTCGCCGGGGCCAACCCCTGCCCGCCCGTGGTCGTGGGCGTGGGCGTCGGCGGCTGCTTCGACAAGGCGGCGTACCTGGCGA
>JAMPGF010000079.1 GCA_023664105.1 Butyricicoccus sp.
GCTGGCACTGCCCGCCGGACAGCTCGCCGGGCCGCCGGTCGAGACAGGACACATCCAGTCCAACGGCGCGGCAGTAAAGCTCCGCCTCGGCGCGAAGCGAGCCGCGCCTCGGCGCGACGCGGTTTATCACCAGCGGCTCGGCGATGATGTCCGCGACGCTCATGCGCGGGTTCAGGCTCCCGGCGGCGTCCTGGAAAATCAGCTGCCGCGACGTTTGCAGCATTTTGCGGTTTTCCCGCCGCTGCCTCGCGTCAAGGATGTCCACGCCCCTGTAGAAAATCTCCCCGCCCGTGGGGCGCAGCAGATTCATGATGCAGCGCGCGGCGGTGGATTTCCCGGAGCCGGACTCGCCGACAAGGCCGAAAATCTCCCCGCGCCGTATCTGAAACGACACGCCGTCCAGAGCGGTAATGGTGCCTGCCGGCATGGCGTAGCGGTGCGTGAGCCCGCGCACGTCAAGCAGAATCTCAGTCATCGCGCCCACCTCCCAACGGAGGAACGGTTTTCGGCGCGCGCTCATCCAGCAGCCATGTCGCGGCGCAGTGCGTTTCGCTCACGCAAAACATGTGCGGCGCCTGCTCGTAGTCGATCTCCAGCGCCCAGGGGTTTCGCGGCGCGAAAGCGTCGCCGGGCGGCGGGTCGATCATCGCCGGCGGCATACCGGGGATGCTGCGCAGCGGCTCCCCGCTTACGGCGCGGGAGGGGAGAGAGAGCAGCAGCGACCAGGTGTATGGGTGCCGGGGGTCGTAAAAAACCTCGTCCGCCGTGCCGATCTCCACGATCCTTCCCGCGTACATCACCGCCACGCGGTCAGCCGCGCGCGCCACCGCGCCCAGGTCATGGCTTACCAGCACAGTCGCGGTGCCGAGGCTCCGGCGGATCTCCCGCAGCAGGTCTAAAATTTGCGCCTGAAGCCGCGCGTCCAGCGCCGTGGTCGGCTCGTCGGCAAACAGCAGACGTGGCCGGCCGGCCAGGGCAATCGCCATGACCACGCGCTGCCGCTGCCCGCCGGAGAGGTTGTGCGGGTAGAGCGCATAGCGCTCCCCGGCGCGGTCGATGCCCACGAGCTCAAGCAGCTCGAGCACCCTCGCGCGCACCTCGCCCCGCGGAAGGCGGGGGGAGTGGACGCGCACCGCCTCGGCGATCTGCGCGCCGATGCCCATGCCGGGGTTCAGCGCTCCCATGGGGTCCTGCAAAATCATGGAAAAGAGCCGCCCGCGACGCTCGCGCAGCCGCCGTTCGCCCATGGAGCTTACCTCCTCGCCGTCGATGACGACGCTGCCGCTCTTTATCCGCGCCACGTCCGGCAAAAGCCCCGTCGCGGCCTTGCACAGCACGCTTTTTCCGCAGCCGGACTCACCGACAATGGCGAGTATCTCCCCCTCGTCAAGGGAGAAGGACACGTCCCGCACGGCCTGCAGCTCGCCTCGGGGCGTGTCAAAGCTGACGGACAGGTTTTTCACCTCAAGCAGCGGCATGAAAATTCCTCATTTCGTAATAGTCCACTCGGCGATGTTCCAGAAAATACCCACTCCGTGGTGGCCCATGACCGTGTCCGCGCTGATGCCCTCAAGTCCCGCCGCGGCGACGTAGTCCGCGTCGACATAGCAGATGAAGGCGAAGGCCGGGTCGCGCGACAGCTCAAGCTGGAACGCGTCGTAGTATTCCGCGCGTAGGGCCTCGTCGTCGGTCTCGCGCGCGAGGGTAAGGTATCTGTCCACGGTGGCGTTGGAGTAGCCGGAGTAGTTGGCGCCCTTGCCGCTGCCAAAGACCTTGTAGGTGTGGTCGTCCGCGTCAAAGGGGCTGCCCCAGCCGATGAGATAGGCCATCTGCCCGCCCCAGTCCACGACCGTGGGGATCTCCACGCTGCAATCAATGCCCACCGCGCGCAGCTGCTGCGCCGCGGCCTGGGCGATCTCAAGCCGCACCCGGTCGCCCGAGGGGGCGTTGAGCACGAACGCGGCCTTCTGGTCGCCGCGGTAGTAAAAGCCATCGGAGCGCTTTTCATAGCCGCTGTCGAGCAGGATGGTCTCGGCGCGCCCGGGGTCATAGTCCCAGCGCTCGGCGTCGGGGTTGTCATAGACATTGCGCTGGAGCGGGCCGTAGGCGCTCTCGCCGCAGCCGAGCAGAACCGAGTCCACGATGGCCTGCCGGTCGATGGCGCAGCAGATGGCGGGGATCATCTCCCGGTTTTCGTCCCAGTAGGGGTTGTTGAAGTTGAACATGATGCCCCGGTAGTCGGAGGTGGTCATGCGGTAAACCGCGAAGCTTTCATCACCGGCAAAGGTCTGCGCGTCGCGCGGCGTGAGCTGGGCCAGGTCGAGCTCTCCGGCTCGCAGCTGGAGCGTGCGCGCGCTGTCGTCGGGGACGAATTTGAAGATGATTGTCTCAATATTCACCGCGCCCTTGAAATAATCCTCGTTTCGCACGAGCGTGACGGCCTGTCCCTCGTCCCATTCCGCGAGCCTGTACGGCCCCGTGCCCACGGGGGCGCGGAAGAAATCCGAGGTCTGCATGTCCTCCCCGGCGAGCAGGTGCTCCGGCAGCACGGGCATGGTCATGTAGTCGAGAAAGGCGGCGTTCGGCGCGGAAAGCCGGAAGGAAACCGTGCGCTCATCGGGCGCCGTTATCTCCTCCACGTCCTCGAAATTCGGCGCGTTTTCCGAGGCGTTGTCCGGGTCCATGATGGCCTCAACAGTGAATTTCACGTCCTCGGCGGTAAAGCTCTCGCCGTCGTGCCAGCGCACGCCCCCGGCGAGATGGAAGGTGTATGTACAGCTGTCCCGGTCAAATTCCCAGCTCTCGGCAAGGCAGGGGACGACGTTGTTTCCTCCGTCGTGGGCGGTCAGGCCGTTGAAGAGGAGCAGGTTTATCTCGCCGTGCTCGTCCATTGCGGGGTTAATGCGCGTGAAGCTGCCGCTTCCGTAAATGAGCGTAGAGCCGCCGCGCGCGGGGGAGCTGTCCGCGGCTTCCGGGGCCGATGAGCCGCAGGCGGCAAGCGAGAGCGCGATCGCGGCGGCGAGAAGCAGGGTAAAAAGCTTTTTCATTTTTTTTAACTCCTTTCATCCGTGCCGAGCAAAATGCGCGCGGCTTTTCCACAGAAAAGTCGCGCGCCTTCATAGCACACATAGCGGGGAATGAGAAGCCGCGTCAGTATCCGAATCGCGCTGGAGCCAGTCAAATCGCGCGCCGTGGTCGATACGGCTTCATGGTATGCTCGGTAAACGGGCCGCTTCTGCCGCCCGCGGACGCTTCCTGCGGCCGCAATATTCTAATCTAAACTATACACAATAAAGCGCCGTTTGTCAAGCCCCTGCGGCAAAAAATTCCCGCCCCGATTTGTGGGGCGGGTCAAGCAGCAAGGAAGCCTCGCCAGAGTTCGCGGCGCGCACGCCGCGAAAAGAATTAGCGTGCACGTCGGAAAAATTCTTCTCGCGTAGCGTGCGTGCGAATGAAGTGATGAGCGATCGCAGGCGCCATGCAAGAGAGCAACCGCCGCGAAGCGGAGCGCAGCCCTTTCGAAAAAGTGGCGGAGCCACTTTTTCGAAACTCCGTCATTTCTGACGGAAGAATTCCTCGAAGTAGTCGCGCTCGGTCTGCTCCCGTATCTCGTCGACAACGTCCATAGGCGTGTCGGAGATCGTCTCCGGCTCCGTTGGCGCCTGATCGGATACGGGGCCGTCGTCGTTGAAATAGCTTACCGGCGGCGCGCTTGCGCCCTCCGGCTCAGAGTCGGCGGGCACAGGGGCCGGCGTCTGCGTCTGCGCCTGTCCGCTGGCGGCGCGGCGCTCACGCTCGAGCCTGGCCGCGCGCACGGCCTTCTTGTGGCGCGTGTGCAGTATGCGGTAGCGTATCACGAGGAAGATATAGGCCGCGGCAAGCACCGCCAGAACGGCGGCGGCCACCTTCGCCGGGGTGCTGTGGATGGTCTCGTTTATCTGGCTTTTTATGTACTGGAGCCGCGACAGGTCGATGCTGGAGGCGGCGACAAGCTTGACCGTGCCGTAGCTTACCCCGCCGTGGGAAACGCTCACCTCGCCGAGCACCTCGCCCGCGGAAATGGGGGCGGTGAGGCTCTCACCCTCGGCGATGTCGTAGACGGTGATCTGCTTTTCAAAGCTGTCGAGGTCGCAGTCGTTGGGCAGCAGCGAGATAAGCGAGGTCTGCGGGCGCAGGCTCACGCTCTCGGCATCCGCGCCCATGGACACGGGCACGCTCGTCACGGATTCGGCGGATTTGAGGACCTCCTGATAGCTGAAGTTGTCGAACACCCAGTCGTAGAGTGTTATCGAGTCCTCAAAGTTGGTGTAATGCGTGCCGCCGTCCTCGCCGGGGTAGGTGTAGCCGCCGAACACGCCCGCCAAAAGGTCGATCTCCCCGTTGGAGGCCGAGGAGACGAGGCAGTAGCCCGCGTCGGAGGTAAAGCCGGTCTTTATGCCGGCGGCCTTGTCGTAGAGATAGCCGCTGCCGTAGACGGAGTCGGGGCAGATGAGCGCGTTGGAGTTGTTGAAATTGCGCTCGCGGCTGAAGTTGGTGGCGGGGATGGTCACCGAGGGCGTGTTGGCAATCTCCATAAACAGCTCGTGCTGCGCCGCCTCCATGGCGATTTTCGCGAAGTCCTCGGGCGTGGTGTAGTGCTGCTCGTCAAAAAGCCCGTGGGGGTTGACGAAATGCGTGTTCGTGCAGCCGAGCTCGGCGGCGCGGTTGTTCATCAGCACCACGAAATCGTCGATGGTTCCGCCGATGTGCTCGGCGATGACGTTCGCCGCGTCGTTGCCGCTGGCGAGCATCGCGCCGTACAGCAGGTTTTCCAGCGTCATTGTCTCGCCCACGATAATGCCGGCGCTGCTGCCCAGCGGGTCGAGGTCGCGGGTCATCTCGGAGCTTGCGGTCACCTCGTCGTAAACCGAGGCGCGCCCGTTCTCGATGGCCTCCACGGCCAGCAGGACCGTCATGATCTTCGTCGTTGACGCGGGGTAGATCCTCTGGCCGGCGTTGAGGCTGTAAAACGCCTCGCCCGTGGACATGTCGAGGACGATGGCGCTGCGCGAGAGGACCTCCGGTTCGTCCAGCGCGAAGGCCGCTGACGACAGCAGCGAGCCGGTCAGAATGGCGATTATCAAAATCATTGGAAGAAACTTTAATTTTTTCATGTTATTCTCCCGAAAAATATGGTATAGTTTAATAGGCGGCACACGAAACCGCGCCGCCGGGCGAAGGTGTAACCCCTATTATACGAATAATTTACGGAAAATGCAACTAAAAATAATGGATGCGGCATAATTGTCCGCTCCGGGCAGGGGAAACGGGGTATGAAGCTGACAAAGACAGAGAAATGCGCGATACTTCTCACGGCGCTGTTCCTGGTTTTCACGGCGGGACTTCACGCCGGGCTGGGGCAAAGCCGGGACGGGCTGTACATAAGCGAGGCCTCGCCCGCCCGGCGGAGCGCCGTGGCTGAGGAAAGCCCCGAGCCTTCCCCGGACGAGCCCGCGGGCCCGGTGAACATAAACACGGCGGGCCCCGAAGAGCTGATGACACTCACCGGCATAGGCGAAAAGCTTGCCGCGCGCATAATCGCCTACCGCGAGGAAAACGGCGCTTTCGAGCAGCCGCAGGACATCACCCTCGTTCCGGGCATCGGCGACGGAATATACAGCAAAATCTGCACGGACATCGTGACATGATACAGGAGGACAAATATTGAAAATTCTTGTTGTTGACGACGAAAAGCTGCTTGTAAAGGGCATAAAGTTCAATCTTGAGAACGAGGGCTACCAGGTGGACGCCGCCTACGACGGCGCCGCCGCCGTGGAGCTGGCGGCGAAGGGCGGGTATGACCTGATTATCCTCGACCTGATGATGCCGAAGATGGACGGGCTGGAGGCCTGCATGGCCATACGCGAGGGCTCGACCGTGCCGATAATTATGCTTACCGCCAAGAGCGAGGACACGGACAAGCTCATCGGCTTTGAGTACGGCGCGGACGACTACATCACCAAGCCCTTCAACATCCTCGAACTCAAGGCGCGTGTGCGCGCGCTTATCCGCCGCAGCTCCATGCAGGCGCAGGGCGCGCCGGAGGAGAAGTCAAAGCTGGCGGTGGACGGACTGACGCTGGACACCGAGCGCCGCGCCGCGCTCCGCGACGGGGTGGAGGTGGACCTGACCGCGCGCGAGTTCGACCTGGCCGAAATGCTCATGCGAAACCCCGGCAAGGTCTACAGCCGCGAGAGCCTGCTGGACCTGGTCTGGGGCTTTGACTACCAGGGCGACATACGCACCGTGGACGTGCACATCCGCCGCCTGCGCGAAAAGCTCGAGCGCGACCCGGCGAACCCGGAGCACATCTGCACCAAATGGGGAGTGGGGTATTTCTTCAAATAAGCGGCCGGTGGCCGCGTATTTGAGGGGGCTGCGCTCCGCTCTGCGCACTCGCTGTCCGCCTGTGGCGGACAACTCGCACGCTCGCTACGCGATAAGAATTTTTCCGGCGTACACGCCGCCGGAAAAATGATTTGATTCTATTTCGCTGCTGCCGCGGCGAAACTCTATTAGGTTTTTGCGCCTTGCGGCGCGTTTGGGAGACGCGACATGCTGAAAAAAGACCAGAACGGAAAAATCAAATACAGCGTGCAGCTGACCTTTTTCATCATCTGTTTTCTGTTCATCGCGCTGATGACGGGGCTTTTGAACACCTACCCGACCATAAGCTCGCGCGACGCGGTGTTCTCCACCAAGCGGAGCATGATGCTCAGCCAGGCCACGGTCATGGCCTCGTCCCTCTCCGCGCTGGAGAGCCTGAGCGGCGAGGGCGTCTACTCCGTCATGGAGCTTGTGGACGTAAACTCCTTCGACCGCGTCATCGTCACCGACGCGAACGCCATGGCGCTGTACGACACGGCGAGCACGGACGGCAGCCTGGGCCGCTATGCCCTTTTCTCCGAGATAGTGGGGGCGCTGCGCGGGCAGGTGCAGTTTTTCTGCAACTATGACGGCGCGGCCTTCCGCAGCCGCGCGGCCTCGCCCGTGGTCAGCGCCGGGGAGATAATCGGCTGCGTGTACCTCTACGAGTACGACGGCTTCCAGGCCGCGTACATAAGGGATATCCAGGCGCGGCTTCGCAGCATCTCGATAATAGCGGCGGTGCTGGCGCTGCTGGCGGTTTTCGTGTTTACGCGGGCGCTGACCGGGCGCATAACGGAGCTGGTCAAGGCCATGAGAATAGTGCGCGAGGGCGACTACGACTACCGCATCAGCCCCCGCGGGCGCGACGAGGTGGCCGAGCTGGCCCACGAGTTCAACGACATGACCCAGCGGCTGCAGAGCACCGAGGAGCTTCGCCGCCGCTTCGTCTCCGACGCCTCCCACGAGCTGAGAACGCCGCTGGCCTCGATACGCCTGCTCAGCGACAGCATCGCCCAGAGCGGGAACATGGACGAGCAGACCATGCGCGAGTTCGTCGGCGACATCGGCACCGAGGCCGAGCGGCTCCAGCGCATGACCGAAAAGCTCATGCGCCTGACGAGGATGGACAGCGGTGTGCAGACGGAGAAAACGCGCGTGGACATAAAGCGCGTGGCGGAAAAAACCGTGCACATGCTCACGCCGCTGGCCCAGGCGCGGAACATCACCATCTTCTCCGAGCTGGACGAGGGCTGCATCGTGAGCGCCTCGCAGGATGACATTCACCAGATAATCTTCAACCTGGCGGAAAACGCGCTGAAGTACAACAGCTTCGGCGGCAACGTCTTCCTGCGCCTGCACTCCGGCGGGGACACGGTCACCCTGACCGTGGAGGACACGGGCATAGGCATACCCGACGAGGATCTGCCGCACATCTTCTCGCGCTTTTACCGCGTCGACCGGGCGCGCAGCAGCGACGTCGGCGGCAGCGGCCTGGGCCTTGCCATAGTCCAGGGCGCGGTCGAGCAAAACGGCGGCGCCATAAGCGCCCAGCGGCGCGAGACGGTTGGCACGCGCTTTGTGGTGAGCTTTCCCGCCGCGGGGGAGGAGGGGAAAAGCGATGAAGCTTATACTAAAACCTGATAAAATGCGCAAAGAGCTTTTTTCCAAAGGGGATGCGGCAGCCCTAAGGCGGCGGGGCCGCCAAGGGCTGCCGGATATAGCGCCGCAGGCGCGTCAGGTTTTTAACGGGACGGCGCGACGCGCTTTGCGCGGCGCGAGCGTGCGAAGCACGCGGGATTCCCGATCGGGCTTTCGATCGGGAATCAGTATCAGGCGATTTCTTCCCATTGCCGCGGCGCTGGCGCTGCTTTGCGGATGCCTGCTCCGCTCCGGGGCTTCTGAGGAGGCGGGGCTGTACGTTTACCGCCTCTCAGCCGGAGGGCGCGGCAGCGCCGCGCTGTGCGCGCAGAGCGTGACGGCGGACGGGGGCGAGAGCGAGAAGGACTGCCTCGTGCGCTGCCTGAACTCCGAGCCGGGCAGCGAGACAATGCAGCGCGTTTTCCCCGAGGGCGTGAAGCTACTGTCCTGCCGCATAGAAAAGGGCCGCGCGGCCGCGGACATGTCGCCGGAGTACGCCGCGCTGACCGGCGTGGAAAAGACGCTGTGCGACGCGGCGCTGGCGTGCACGTTCTGCCGCCTCGACGCTGTGACGGCGGTGGACATAAGCTGCGCGGGAGTGACGGTGCAGACCGGCCTTCGCGCCGATTCCGCCGAGCTCTCGGACGCGCAGTACGCTCCGGGCGAGAGAATAATAAAGCTCTTCGTGCCGGACGGAAGCGGGGAATACCTCGTCAGCCGCAGCTGCGTTGATACCTCCGGCGGCAGCGCCGCGGAAGCAGCGGTAAACGGGCTGCTGCGCACTCTCAGCGAGGTGCCGGACGCCACGTCGCTGGTCTCGGTGAGCATAAACGAGGGAGTTTGCGCGGTCGACCTGTCCGAGGAGTTTTACACCACCGAGCCGGAGAGCGTGCACGCCTCGCGCCTTGTCATCGGCTCGTTTGTCGATACGCTCTGCTTCCTGCCGGAGGTAGAGCGCGTGGTTATCCAGGTGGGCGGCACGCCCATCGGCAGCTACGGCAGCTGGACAACCGTCTGGCCCGCGGGGCCTGATCACAGCCTGATTTATTACGACGGAGGATGAAGCCATGGGCTTTTTACCGGTGCCCGACCTGATGCGGGACGACATATACGCCATTGAGCCGCGCGCGCTTGTGCGCCGGGGCGTGAAGCTGATACTGCTGGACGTGGACAACACCCTCGCGCCCTACACGGTCAACGAGCCCACGCAGCGCATGAAGGACTGGGCCCGGGGCATGAAGGACGCGGGGCTGGAGGTTTTTATACTGTCCAACAACAAAGGCGACCGCCCGGAGATCTTCGCCCGCGCGCTGGGGGTGGATTTTATTAAGAAGGCGCGCAAGCCCTTCACGGCGGCGGCGCGCGCGGTGCTCGCCGGGCG
>JAMPGF010000007.1 GCA_023664105.1 Butyricicoccus sp.
GCACCTGACTCTTAATCAGGGTGTCCAGGGTTCGAGTCCCTGAAGGTGTACCATAAGTTGGTGTCAATAACGGTGAGGGTCCACCCGTTCCCATTCCGAACACGGCAGTTAAGCTCACCAGTGCCGACAATACTTGTCTGGAGACGGACTGGAAAGATAGGTCGATGCCAACACATGAGCCTGAGTATTTATACTTAGGCTCACAATATGCCTCTTTAGCTCAGTCGGTAGAGCACGCGGCTGTTAACCGCGGTGTCGTAGGTTCGAGTCCTACAAGAGGCGCCATTGCAACGGTATTGCCGTCACGATATCGTGGCGGCAATGCTTGTAGTAAGGACCGTTAGCTCAGTTGGTAGAGCAACCGGCTCATAACCGGTCGGCCCGGGGTTCGAGTCCCTGACGGTCCACCAATTCCATAGGGGATTAGCTCAGCTGGTAGAGCGGCGGTCTCCAAAACCGTAGGCCGAGGGTTCGAAGCCTTCATCCCCTGCCAAACAGCGCAAGCATTACGCTTGCGCTGTTTTATCATACATGATCTATTATTGTTGATATTTTCAATTAAAATGTTCATTGTTTCTTTTCGATCGCGGCGATTATAGTTGCCTTTATATTACAAGTCCAGGGCCATGAAAATTGACGTGCGCATGGGGCTGTCGTTGTAGCTTCCTGTTTCGTAAAAGCCGTATTTGGCGTACAATTTTATCGCGTAGTCAAGAAAGGGGAGCGTGTCCAAAAGCATTTGCTTATAGCCTGTCTCCCTCGCGTCGGCGATTATCCTCTCCACAAGCCGGTTCCCGATTCCCAGGTTCCGGAATTGGGGGCGCACATACAGCCGCTTCATCTCGCAGCGGAGCGCGTCGATCCGCCTCAGGGCGATACATCCGGCGGGCGTTCCGCCGCTCATGGCGAGGTATAGCCGCCCGGATGGTGCGCCGTATTTTGCCTCCAGATTCGCTAACTCATCCCCGTAGTGCTGAATGTCAAGGTATTCCCTGAAGCTTCCGTCGCTCGCAAGGAGCATTTGCGTGTATTCGGTGAACAGCGCCCTTATCTCCGCCGGGTGAGAATAGCCCGGTATTATCCTTATTTCCACTGACCTCACCCCCGATGGCCATATTATAGCGCCGCGGCGTCAAAAAGGCAAGCGGCTTACGGGGGAATTGCTATAAGGAGAGAAGAAATGAAGAAAAAACTAAAGCCAGGTGAGTACGTCACCGTAACGAGTATGTTGTTCGGCCTGTTCTTTGGCGCGGGAAATCTTATTTTTCCCGCGCTGATGGGCCAGATGGCAGGACGAAACATCTGGCAGGCGGTCGCGGGCTTTCTTATAACCGGAGTGGGACTGCCGCTGCTGGGCGTGGCCGCTCTGGGAATCAGCCGCTGTGACGGGCTCGCGGAGCTCAGCGGAAGAGTCGGACGGCGCTACAGCCTGTTTTTCACCTGCGCGCTGTATCTGACGATAGGACCGTTTTTCGCAATACCGCGCTGTGCCACAGTTTCGTTTGCCGTCGGGATCGAGCCCATAGTCGGTCACAGTCCCCTTGCGCTGCCGCTGTTCTCGGCTGTTTTTTTCGCTGCGGTGCTGTTTTTCTGCCAGCGGCCGAGCGGTATCCTGACTTGGGTGGGCAGAGTGCTCAATCCGGTGTTTCTGTTCAGCCTCGGAATACTCGTCATCCGCGCGCTGCTCTCCCCAATGGGAGCGATATCGGAAGCCGCGCCGGCTGAAAGCTATTCCCAGGCTGCGTTTTTCACGGGCTTTGTGGAGGGCTACAACACTATGGATGCACTTGCCGGTCTCGCTTTCGGTATCATCGTGGTGACGGTCATAAAGCAGTTGGGAGTAACAGAGCCTGAGGATGTGGCCGCGAGTACCGTCAAGGCTGGGGTTTTCAACTGCCTGCTCATGGGTGTTATATACGTCGCTGTCTCCGTCGTGGGCGCCCAGAGCAGGGGAGCCTATCCCATATGCGGGAACGGCGGTCAGGTGCTCTCACTTGTCGCGGAGCACTATTTTGGCAGAGCCGGCGCGCTGATACTGGCCGTCACAGTGACATTTGCCTGTCTGAAAACCGCCGTTGGACTTATAACAAGCTGCGGGGAGACCTTCGCGAAGCTGTTTCCGCGCGCGATGACCTACAGTGCGTGGGTGACCGTTTTCTGCGGAGTATCAATGCTCATTGCCAATCTGGGTTTGAATGCCATAATCTCCTGCTCGCTGCCTGTACTGATGTTCCTTTACCCGCTGGCGATAACGCTGATACTGCTCTCGCTTTGCTCGAAGCTGTTCGGCGGGGACAGAGCCGTGTACGTGTCCGTGAGTGCCTTCACGGCTGCTGCCGCGCTGCTGGATTTTTTCAAGGCGCTGCCGGAGGCGGTGCGCGGACTGCTGCGCCTTGACGCGCTCGTCTCCGCCGCAGGACGGTTTTTGCCGCTGTTTGAGCTTGGCTTGGGCTGGCTGCTTCCGGCCGCAGTGGGACTTGCAGTCGGGCTGGTGATTCACTGGAGGAGAAGCTGAACCACCGCGCTTCAGGCCTTTGACACGTTAAATCCGATGAGCGAAAAATGTAAGAAAAAAGCGCTGGACACCGGGCGGCAATTGTCTGTGTTGACAAATTTTCCCGGTGCGCAAAACTTCCTGTTGCAAAGCAGGGGAACTTGCGCTATATTAGTGTTCAATGTTTATGGCTTGCTATGAATTACACAAAAGCGAACGTCAATTTTTGTGCAATTCATAGCAAGCCGTATGTTTGAAATCTTTTGAAAGGATGACCAAATTGAAGCAAAGTACAGTTAGCTTGACGGAGGGGCCGATCGCGCGCGGAATCATATTCTTTGCCCTCCCTGTGCTGCTGTCAAACCTTTTCCAGCAGCTCTACAATTCGATAGACAGCGCCGTTGTCGGACAGTTCGCCGGAGACATTGCCCTTGCAGCGGTGGGCTCAACGGCGGCGCTGATAAACCTTCTCATAGGTTTCTTCCTCGGCATAGCCACGGGGACCGGCGTACTCTACGCGATGCACTACGGCGCGGGGGATTACCCGGGCCTGAAAAAGATATGCGACGCGGCCTACATGCTCAGCCTCGCGGCGGCGGTTTTCATCAGCGCCATAGGCATCGGCTTCGCGCCGCAGCTTCTGCGGCTGATGGATATGCCGGACGACGTGATGCCCCTGGCGACGGTATATCTGCGAATTTTCCTTGCCGGCACGGCGCCGAACCTGGTCTATAACGTGGGGGCGGGCATGATACGCGCGCGGGGCGACTCAGCAAGGCCGCTTATCTATCTTGTGTGCAGCGGTGTGCTCAACCTCATTCTCGATCTGATCTTCGTCGCGGGTCTGAAGCTTGGCGCGGCCGGCGCGGCGCTGGCCACTGTCATGGCGCAGACGCTCTCGGCAGTGCTGGTGGTGCGCTGCATGATGCGCCTGCCGGAGGAGTGCCGCTTCCGTCCGCTGGAAATGGAGCTTGACAGGGCCGCGGTCGCGAACGTGATAAGGATCTCCGTCCCCTGCGGGATACAGGGCTCGATGTTCAACATCTCCAATCTGCTTGTGCAGACGAAGATAAACAGCTTCGGCACCGTGGCGATGGCGGGTGTGACGGCTTATACCAAGATTGATGGATTTATCTACATGCCGCTGTCGGCCATCAGCCTGGCGGTGTCCACCTATGTGGGCCAGAATATCGGCGCGGGGCACTACGAGCGGGTGAAAAAGGGCGTGAAAATCGCTCTGGCGCTGGGCTTTTCGGTTGTAATCGCCGTGTCCTCAATCGTTATTCTCTGCTTTGAGCCGGTAATACGCATTTTCACCCAGGAGCATGACTCCATAGCTTTCGCCCGCGACATGATGCTGCACCTCGCCCCGACTGTCTGCCTGTTCGTTGTGTCGGACATACTCGGCGCGTCAATGCGCGGCATGGGGGCCGCGGTGCCCGTGACGGTCATCAGCGCGCTGTGCATCTGCGTGTTCCGCATAGTCTGGCTGCTGGCCGTGCTGCCGGCGATGTACAGCATAACGACCGTTTTCTGGTGCTACCCGCTGTCCTGGGCGCTGAGCTCGGCGGTTATGGCGCTATATTATTTCCGCTGCCCGGCTATCCGCGCGGGCATAAAAACCGTGCCGCCAGATAAGCGGACACTCCGCGCAAAGGCGAGGGCAAAGGCCTGAAAAAACCCTTGCCGGGGCAAAGCCCCGGCAAGGGTTTTTTCAGGACGGCGCGGTATATGTCACACTCTGCGGATTTTTCCCAGCATACCACGCAGCGCGGTAACAAGCGCGGAGTAGAGCACCGGCGTGACAACCATTGCGAACACGGCGTTTATCAGCGAGGCGGGCAGCTTGCCGAGCACGGTGGCCCATACCGCGTCGGCGGGGAAGCCGTAGACAAAGCGCTGGAAAACAAAAGTTTTGAGCATGTACAGCGCCACGTAGGACAGCGCGCCGATGACGCAGGCGGCGGTCATGCGGAATTTTTCAACGGCCCCGCCTTCCTCCTTTGCCCTGCCGGCGATGAGCGCGCAAATCGCGGCCATCAGGAACTTGGAGAAAAAGGTTATGGCGCACTCAATAATGCTGTAGCCTCCGGGGCCCGCGTCGTAAAGCGCCGAGCCGATCCCCGCGGCCAGCCCGCCGCAGACAGGGCCGAACAGCAGGCCAGAGAGCAGGCACATGGAGTTTGCGAAATGCACCTTCGAGCCCAGAAGCGGGAAGCGGAAGTTTGTCACAACGTATATGATTGCCGCCATGACGGGGATGAAAACTATCTGATAGGTTGTAAAGGCTGGTTTCTTTTTCATTGACATCACTCTCCGGTTGACAATTACCCTCGGGCCGTGTATGATTATAAGCGCAAACTGGCATGATTCATATATTCAGTTTTATTATTTTTAATGTGGCCAGTTGGAGAGCAAATATGTACAACATCACTCTGAATCTCGAACCCGGCGCGAAAACACCGATGTATGAGCAGCTCTACCGCTATTTTGCCGCGGAGATCCACGCCGGGCGAATGTCAAGGGGGGAGAAGCTGCCGTCGAAGCGGGCGCTGTGCGCGCATCTGGGCGTGAGCCGCTCGACGGTGGAGACGGCCTACGCGCTGCTGTGCGCGGAGGGCTATGTGGACTCGCGGCCAAAGAGCGGGTATTATGTCTCGGACTTCGTGACGCTTGAGAGCGCGCCGGAGCCGCAGGAGAAAACGGCGTCGGAGGAACACGACGCCCCGCGCCGGGCAAGCCCCGAGTTTGATTTCTCCACCGCCTCGGTGGACACGAGCGAGTTTCCCTATTCCTCATGGGCGAAGCTGAACAAGGAGATCGTCTACTCCTCTCCGGAGCTGCTGCAAATAGGCCAGCGGCAGGGCGACGCGGCGCTGAGGCAGGCGTTGTGCGACTTCCTTGGCGAGTACAGGGGAGTGAAGTGCTCCGCGGAGCAGATAGTTGTCGGCGCGGGCATGGAGTATCTGAGCATGCTGCTGCTGTCCCTGCTGCCGGAGAGCGCCGTTTTCGCGCTGGAGGACCCGGGCTACGCGTCGATCTACAACACTGTGCGCCACGCGCTGCGCCCGCTGCGGCTCATCCCGCTGGATGGACAGGGGATGTCGGCCGCGGCGCTGGAGCGCTCTGACGCCACGGTGGCCTATATTACGCCCTCGCACCAGTTCCCCATGGGAGTGACCATGCCGGCGACGCGCCGCTCGGAGCTGCTGCACTGGGCCGCGCGGGGGCGGGAACGGTATATAATCGAGGACGACTACGACAGCGAGTTCCGCTACGGCCTGCGCCCCGTGCCGGCGATGCAGAGCATGGACGGCGGCGGGCGGGTGGTTTACGTCGGCACCTTCAGCCGCAGCGTCGCGCCGTCGATAAGGATCGCGTACATGGTTTTGCCGGAGCGGCTTTTAGAGCGCTACCGCGCGCTGAGCGGCTTTTCCAGGTCGACGGTCTCGCGCTATGAGCAGGCGGTGATGGCGCGTTTTTTGTCTGAGGGCTTTTACGCGCGCTATCTTCGCCGCGTGGGCAATCTCTACAGCCGGCGGCGGGAACGGCTCATTTCCGCGCTGGAGGGCATCGGGGGCGTGCGCGTGTCCGGCAGCGGGGGCGGGATACATTTCCTGCTGACAAACCCGCGCTTTTCGGAAAGCGAGCTGCTGCGCCGCGCCGAAGCGCAGGGGATAGCCCTGCGCGGCCTGAGCGCCTACTGCCGGGAGTGCGCGAGCGCGCCATCCACGCTGGTGGTGGGCTACGGGGGGCTGAAGGACGAAAAAATAAGCCAGGCCGCAGAGCGCCTGCGGCTGGCGTGGGAGTAGAAAGAGAAGTTTTTTCCGCATATACTTGCATATTTTGACAAAGCATTGTAATATTATTAAAAAACAAAACAGGAGGATAACATGAAGGTTTTGCTTGTAAACGGCAGCCCGAGAAAAAACGGCTGCACCAACGCGGCGCTTACGGAGGTTGCCGTAACGCTCAAACAGGAGGGCGTAGACTCCGAAATTCTCTGGCTCGGCGTGGAGCCCATACAGGACTGCGTGGCCTGCGGCGGCTGCGGCAGGAGCGGCGCGTGCGTGATACGCGGCGACGCCGTTGAGCTGCTCGTGGAGAAGGCGAAGGAGTCCGACGGCTTTGTGTTTGGCACGCCGGTCTACTACGCGCACCCGAACGGGCGAATTCTATCCGCGCTGGACAGGGCGTTCTATTCGGGTGGGAGCTATTTTGTCCGCAAGCCCGCGGCCGCTGTGGCCTCGGCCCGCCGCGCGGGCACGACGGCGAGCTTGGACGTGCTCAACAAGTATTTCACAATAGCGCAGATGCCGGTGGTTTCGTCGACCTACTGGAACATGGTCCACGGCGCGAAGGCCGAGGACGTGGCGCAGGATCTTGAGGGGCTTCAGTCCATGCGCAATCTCGCCCGCAACATGGCCTGGCTGCTCAAGTGCATCGAGCTCGGCAGGCAGTCCGGCGTTACCGCGCCCGAAGCAGAGAAGGGCTTCAGGACGAATTTCATCAGGTAAACGGACGGGAAGCACGAAGGATGTTCAAGGGTTTTACAAAGCAGGCGAGCAAATTTATGTGGGACCTGGCCTTCAACAACGAGCGGCCCTGGTTCAACGCGCACAAGCAGGAGTTTGAGCAGCTTGTGATGACGCCGTTCAAGGAGCTGGCCTGCGACACGGACAGGATAATGCAGCAGCGGCACCCGGACATGGGATTGATGCTGCATATCTCGCGCATTTACCGTGACGCGCGGAGGCTGCACGGCAGGGGGCCGTACAAGGATCACCTGTGGTTCTCGCTGAAAAACTGGGACGGACTGCTCCAGGGGCCGATGTTCTGGTTTGAGTTCGGCGCGGCTGATTACAGCTACGGCATGGGCTTTTACTCCGCCACCGCGTCGCAGATGCAGAGCTTCCGCGCGGCTGTGGACGCCAACCCCGCACGCCTGGAGCGCCTGGCACGGACGCTGGAGGAACAGAACGAGTTTTACCTCACCGGCGAGGAATACAAGCGCCCAAAGGGTGATGTGGGAGAGCTGCTCAACCCCTGGTACAACCGCAAGTGGCTGGGCCTTGAGTGCAGCCGCGACTTCGGAGGGGATTTGCTGAAAGCGAAGCTGCCGGAGAAGCTGGCCGATTCGTTTGATTTTCTCATGCCGTTTTACGAGTATTTCATGCAGCTGTGCCAGCCTGAGGAATAAAAAAAGAATTGCCGCGAGCGCTCCGTCCCATAGGAAAACAAAGCACCTCCAATGGCGCCGCCGGTACGGAACAAATGGAATAGCCGCAAGCCATCGCACGATGGCCTGCGGCTATTCTATTTGTTTGTGCCTGATACTAATTCTCGATTGGACTTTCAATCGAGAATTAGTTTTACCCCTTTTTTTCTGAAAAATGTTTCTCAAAAGACGAAAACGCAAACAAAACTTTAACATTTGGGTATTATAATATGCCAAAACATCTGCTTTAACAAAACGAACGGCAGAAATGATGAGCAGCAGGGTAAATATCAAAAGAAATGAAAGGAGCTGCTGACTTATGTTCAAGGTATTAGTCGTAGAGGACGATAAGCAGCTAAATCAGGCGGTCTGCTCTTTCCTTAACCTGAGCGGCTACGAGGCCACGGGCTGCCCGGGCGCAAATGAGGCGTATGACGCCATGTACAATAACGCTTTTGATTTGATTGTGTCGGATATTATGATGCCGGGTATTGACGGATTTGGGTTTGCGCGGACTGTTCGTGAATTGAATGAAAATATCCCCATCCTGTTTATGACGGCGCGGGACGACTTTGCCTCCAAGCAGCGCGGCTACCGCATTGGAATAGACGACTACATGGTCAAGCCCATTGATTTTGACGAGCTGTTTCTGCGGATTGGCGCGCTCCTTCGCCGTGCGAAAATCGCAAGCAGCCACCGGATCGAAATGGGCAGCCTGATATTGGACGCGGACGAGCGCACGGCTGTTTATAAGGGCGAGGAAATACCCCTGACCATGAGGGAGTTCAATATTCTCTATAAGCTGCTTTCCTACCCGAAAAAGACCTTTACCCGCACACAGCTTATGGATGAGTTCTGGGACGCGGATTCCAACACAGCGCCGAGAGCCGTGGATGTTTACATGACAAAGCTGAGGGATAAATTTTCCGGCTGCGGCGAATTTCAGATCGTGACTGTGCATGGCCTTGGATATAAGGCGGTGATACAGTGAAGGAGCGGACCGTATTCCAAATCGCCCTGAGCTTGCTATATAACTATATAATATTCTTCGGCATTATAGCGTTTGTTGTTACCTGCTGTATGCTGCTCTTTTTATCGGCGCTGGATATTGTATGGACTGAAGAAAACCTGAGTACTGCCGCGACGTTGACCTTTGGCAATGTGCTGCTTATCAGCTTCCTGTCCGCCGCAGTTGACAGGGTGCGGAGAAAGCTGACTGTTGACCGCTCGGTAAAGCACATCAGCGAGGCGGCGAAGCGGATCGCACAGGGCGATTTCAGCGTCCGCATCAGGCCGGTTTCCCGATTTGCGGCGGATGATAATTTCAATGTGATTATTGACTGCTTTAACACATTGGCACAGGAGCTGTCCGGAGTGGAAACGCTGCGCACGGACTTTATTTCAAATGTGTCCCATGAGCTGAAAACGCCCCTCTCCGTGATTCAGAATTACGGCTCCATGCTCCAGCAGCCGGATTTGCCGGAGGAGAAACGCATGGAGTACGCCAAAACGATCACCGGCTCTACCCGCCGTCTGGCTGACCTGATTACCAACATCTTAAAGCTGAATAAGCTGGAGAACCAGCAAATATTCCCGGAAAAGCAGACCTGCAATCTCGGCGAGCAGCTGTGCGAGTGCCTGTTGAATTTTGAGGACACATGGGAGAAGAAGGAAATTGAAATCAGCACGGATATTGAGGAAGAAGTTTTCATCGAATCCGACCCCGAGCTGCTGACGCTGGTGTGGAATAATCTTTTTTCCAACGCCATGAGGTTTACAGAACAGGGCGGGACGGTTTCGCTGCGGATGAAGCCCGTAGGCAAATATGCCGTTGTTGAGGTGTCCGATACCGGCTGCGGGATCAGTCCGGAGGTTGGCGGGCACATCTTTGAGAAATTCTATCAGGGAGATACCCCCCGCGCCGCGCAGGGAAACGGACTGGGACTGGCGCTTGTCAAGCGCGTTGTGGATATTGTCGGCGGCGATATATCGGTCAGCAGCGAAGTCGGAAAGGGAAGTACCTTTACCGTAAAAATCAGGAGAAAAGGCGATGAAGAAATTCAAACATATACTTAAAAAGCTGTTCTTTTACCGCCGCTGCCAACGGTCCTGATTGCTGTTTTCGGCTATGTGTTTGTCATTTCGGTTTTCGCATGGGAAATTAATATACCGGCGGTACAATACCTGTCCTATATTTCGTCCGCCTATGCGCTGGTTATCACAATTACAGGTTATCCCTATTTTTTCGCGTTTGCAAGGGCGGTTAAGCGGTACGTATACGAACACCCGCTGACGAAAAAGCTGCGGAGCACGGCCTTTGGCGAGCGCTTCTTCCGCGATGTCCGTTTTCGCTCCAATGTTTCGTTGTATCGGGGACTGTTTATCAACCTGCTGTATATCGGAATGAAGCTCTTTTCAGGGATTTACTACCGCTCAGTGTGGTTTATCGCTCTTGCCTGCTACTATTCTTTACTTGCGGTTATGAGGCTGATGCTTTTGCGCGGGGAAAAGAAGATAGCCGGCGCATCTCCGATGGAAATTGAGCTCCGCCGCTGCAAATCATGCGGAGTCATGCTCCTGGTGATGAGCCAGGCCCTCGCCGGTGTTGTGATATTTATCGTGCATCAAAACAAGGGCTTTGACTATCCGGGCATTTTGATTTATCTGATGGCGCTGTATTCCTTTTACTCGGTTATAACCGCCGTTGTAAACCTCGTCAGATACAGAAAGCACGGCAGTCCCGTTATGTCGGCGGCAAAAGCAGTAAATCTGGTTGCGGCAATGGTGTCGATCCTCTCGCTTACCACGGCGATGCTCGCGCGGTTCGGCGGGGATGACGCCCCGGAGTTCCGGCGGCTCATGACCAGCCTGACCGGCGGCGGTGTCTGCACAATCGTAATCGTCATGGCGCTGTATATGGTATGGAAAGCTGAAAAACAGATAAAGCAGCTGCAAATTAACAATTGATGCAAGGAGAAAACTGCTATGGATGAAAAGAAAGAAACCTTTTACTATGCCTACTCCGCCTCGCGGCAGCAGGAAATCAGGCATATCCGTGAAAAATATGCTCCGCCCACGCAGGAGGAAGATAAAATGGAGAAGCTGCGCCGGTTGGATCAGAGCGTTACGAGGCCCGGTATGATCATTTCACTGACAGTCGGGATCATCAGCTGCCTGATTTTAGGTGTGGGAATGTGCTGCACAATGGTATGGGCGGAAACTCTCTTTATCCCCGGCATCATTATCGGCGTCATAGGCATTGCTGGCCTGATTACCGCTTATCCCATATTTACAGGTGTTACAAAAAAGCGCCGGGAGAAGTTGGCGCCGGAAATCATACGTCTGACGGATGAGTTGATGAAATAATAAAACAGGCATTACCGGATAAGCAAAAGCAGTATGGTGGGGGCCTGATACTAATTCTCGATTGAAAGATCAATCGAGGATTCCGCGTGCTGCGCACGCTCGCGGCGCGCACGCCGCGAAAAAATCAAATCATTTTTCCGGCGGCGTGTACGTCGGGAAAATACTTATCGCGGAGCGAGCGTCGAATTGTCCGCCGCAGGCGGACAACCGAGGCGCAGAGCGAAGCGAAGCCTTCTAAAAAAAGTGGCAAAGCCACTTTTTTGACACGCTGCAAAGGGGGACTGTGCCGAAGCACAGTCCCCCTATAGGAATATATCAGTTTTTAGGGCAGGTTCACAAATTGTCCCTATGAAACGCCGGGGAAACGGCAGTTCGTTTTTTGTTGGGAAACCAGCCTCAGATCTTGCCGTACTTGGGGATGACGAGCGGCAGCTGGGGGTTGCCGGTGAGGCTGACGGAGGACGAGATGTTGACCTCCTTGTCAGCTATAACATAGCTGAGATCCACGTTGGAACCGATAACCGCGTCGTTCATGACGATGCAGTCCCTGAGCACGCTACCCGCGGAGATCTTTACGCCGGGGAACAGCACGCAGTTTTCAAGGCTGCCCTCAATCACGCAGCCATCGGCTATGAGGGAGTTCTTTACCTTGGCCCCGTCGCCGTAGTAGGTGCTCACGTTTATGCCCTTGCGCGTGGTGACATGGCGCTCCGGCGGGAAAAGCATGGCGCGCTTTTCCTCGTCGAGCATGTCCATATTGGCCTTGTAGTAGTCGACAACGTTCTTGATCATGCGGGCGTAGCCCTCGTGCATGTAAACGCCGACCTTTTTCCCCTCGTCCATCATATGGCGGATGGCGTCGCGGTGGAGATGGATCTTGCCGCGGTGCGCGCACCATTCCACGACCTCGATAAGCAGCTTCGTGCTCATTATGTACGTCTCCAGCGACTGTACGCCGACATTCTCGGTCTGCGCGCACAGCATCTGCCGGGCAACGCCGTCCTCGCCGACAATGTAGCTGTGGTGCTTGCAGTTGAGGGGATAGGCGGTGCACACGGCGGTGATGTCAACTCCGGAGGAGATGTGCCGGTCGATGGCCTTGGCAAGGTCGATGTTCGCGCACAGGTCGCCGCGCATGAGGATGACGTAGGGCTGCCTGATGTGCCGCAGGTAGGTGCGCACGGCGTTGAGCGCCTCCATGCAACCGTCGTAGATGCCCTGATCCGAGTTGGCAAGGCCGTAGGGCGGCAGGGTGCTCAGCCCGCCGTTGTGCCGCTCCATGTTCCAGGCCCAGCCGCTGCCCAGATGGTCGAGCAGGGACTGGTAGCCCTTCTGCATGATAACGCCGACATCGTATAACCCCGCGTTCATCATCGAGGACATGGCAAAGTCGATCAGCCTGTAGCGCCCGCAGAAGGGCATGGACGCGCCGGTGCGCTTGGAGCCGAGCTCATGCAGCTCCGAATAGCCGTGATAGGCATGGATTATTCCGTGTACGTTGTTCATTTCTCCACCTCCACATCGCTGTATATCATTGCTCCGGCGGGAACCACCGCGCCGGGCGCGACTTTTATGTTCGGGCCGCAGGTAGCTATGCCCCAGCCCTCCTCGCCGCTGGGCTCGGAGCCGATATGGCAGCCCGCGCACACGCGGGTATTCTCGCCGATTATCGCGTATTCCACGACGGCGCCTCTTTCGATGACCGCGCCGGGCATTATGATGCTGTATTTGACCACCGCGCCGTCCTCAACCTGAACCGAGCGGGACAGCACAGAGCTGCTGACACTGCCCTTGACGATGCAGCCGCCGGTGACAATGCTGTGGCTGACCTGGGCGCCGTCGCCTATGTACTGGGGCTGGAGCCGCGCGCCATTTGCCATGATGGGCCAGGTCATGTCGTACAAATCGATATGCGTGGGATCGAGCATATCCATGTTCGCGTCCCAGAAGCTGCTGATTGTGCCGACATCGCGCCAGTAGCCCTCAAAGCGGTAGGGCCACATGCGCTCGCCCGCGGCGAGCATCTTGGGGATGATGTTCTTGCCGAAGTCGTTCTCTGAGCCGGGGTCGGCCTCATCCTCAATCAGATAGCGGCGCAGCTTATCCCAGGTGAAGATATAGATCCCCATGGAGGCCAGGTCGCTGTCCGGCTCCTTGGGCTTTTCGGTGAACTTGCTTATCGAGCCGTCTTCGCCAAGGCTCATGATGCCGAAGCGTGAGGCCTCCTCCATCGGGACCTGGATGACGGCTATCGTGCAGTCGGCCTCGTTTTTGATGTGCTCGTCGAGCATCTTGGAATAGTCCATCTTGTAGATGTGGTCGCCGGAGAGGATGAGCACGTATTCAGGCGTGTAGAGGTCAAGGAAGGAGATATTCTGGTATATCGCGTTGGCGGTACCCTTGAACCAAACGCCTTTCTCACCGGAGGTCTGATACGGCGGCAGGATGTACACTCCGCCGTCGCTGCTGCCGAGATCCCACGCGCTGCCGTTTCCGATATAGCTGTTGAGCTGGAGCGGCTGGTACTGCGTCAGAACGCCGACAGTGTCGATGCCGGAGTTGGCGCAGTTGGACAGAGGAAAGTCGATGATACGGTATTTTCCTCCAAAGGGCATGCTGGGCTTTGCCACGTTCTGAGTAAGAGCATAGAGCCTTGAGCCCTGTCCTCCGGCCAGAAGCATGGCCACACATTTTTTCTTCATATGCTTGTCTCCTTCCAAAGCAGATATTCCGGGGCGTGTTTCCGGCCCTCGGAAATAATCCCTCAATGGGGATGTACACACGATATGGTGCTTTACAGCAATAATATAAACGAAAAGCGAACTTTTTTCAAGTCCGCTTTTGCATTTTTTACTATATTTTTTTGATTTTTTCTGCAAAGTCCCGTGTAAAATGCCAAGAATGGACGGAAAACGCTTCCTTTTGCGCAAAATCACGGCTTGTTTGACGCTTGAAAACCCGCACGTTTATGGATCACTTGACCCCCGCCATGAAAAACCGGTTGAAGCACATGACAACCTCTCCGTTTGCCATAACCGGATAAGCCTCCTTCACGCGCCGTAATATTTCCTGTTCAAACGCCTGCTTGCCGGCATCGTCCAAATGGGCGAGATACGGCCGTATCCGCGTCCCCTTTACCCACTCGATGATCGCCTCGTGGTTTTTCAGATCGTGGTAATACTTTGTCTCCCACAGCTGGAAGCTGCCGCAATGCGCGCTCAGGATGTTGAAATACTCATGCGGCGTCAGCGCGCCGTTGTAGTCCAGCTCAACATTCTGAAAGCCCCAGCGCTCCTCGGCTGCTACGGAATTGATGATCTGATAGAGCGGCTCGGCGTTGTTCATGGGAAACTGCGCCGCGAAAACTCCGCCGGGATTCAAATGTGACAAAAGCTCGGGAATAAGTGTTTCGTGCATCGGGACCCACTGCAGGCACGCGTTGGAGAACAGCAGGTCATAGCGCCCTGTCAGCTCCCGCAGATCCTTGGAGATAAACTCCAGCTCGGGATACTGCTCGCGGGCCTTCCGGATCATATCAGCGGAGTTGTCGATCCCGACAACCTTTGCCTGGGGGAAGGACCGCTTCAGGAGGCTGGTGCTGTTTCCCGGGCCGCAGCCAAGGTCGGCGATGAGCGCGGGCGCGGCGTCGGATATCCGTTTGATAAGGTCGATCGCAGGCTGATTTCGCTGGTTTTCAAACAGAAGGTACTGCGAGGAACTCCACTCTGCTTTCATAGTCATTCTCCTTTCGCTCACTATCGTGCGTTGACAACTCTGTCCCTGGTCATAAATACCAGTACAGCAGCGGTTTATGCTTTGGGATCTGCAAAGGCCGCAACGGTTGCGCCGGAAGTGGCATCTACCGCGCCCCGCCTGCCAACCAGGTACAATACCTCAAACAAATCCTCCGCATGCAGCGTCTCGATGCTGTAGGTGTTTCCGTCAGCCACAAATTCCACAGTGTGCAGCGTTTCCTTTGGTGTGTGCAGATAGTAGCCATATACCTCCGCGGTGGCTTGGGCGCCGGGAGCAAGGCCCGTCTCCCCTGCCAGGTTGGGACCCTTGGAGCGGTACACGTAGAGCTCAGTGATGGTAGTATCCATTGCGTTTTCCAGAGTATAAGTACGGGCAGTCAGCTCGTCGCCGCCGGGGACGGTGGGCTCCTCTGCCGGGGAACTCTCCGGCGTGGAAGCATCGCTTGCAGGGCTTCCTCATTGCGAGTTGAAGCTGTTCATCGC
Organism: Butyricicoccus sp.; assembly: GCA_023664105.1. Classification (GTDB taxonomy): domain Bacteria; phylum Bacillota; class Clostridia; order Oscillospirales; family Oscillospiraceae; genus JAMPGF01. Next base: position 15,317 of record JAMPGF010000007.1, read on the forward strand.
TTTCTCCGCGCCCTCAAGGATATAGCAGCGCACGGCCTGCCACGCGCGCCCGGCGGCGCGGTGCATTACCCCGGCCTCCGCGGCGTCAAAGCGGCCGGTGACCCAGTCGATCATGTCGTGCCCGGGGTGCGCGGGGGAGCCGACGCCGATTTTCACACGGGGGAAGGCGTCCGTGCCCAGGCAGGAGATGAGGTTTTTTATGCCGTTGTGCCCGCCGGCGGAGCCCTTCGCGCGCACGCGAAGCCGCCCCGCGGGCAGGGACACGTCGTCAGAGACGACGATGACGCGCTCCGCCGGCACCTTGTAAAAGGACGCGGCCTGCCCTGCCGCCTCGCCGGAGAGGTTCATGAAGGTCTGCGGCTTGAGCAGTAAAACGCCGTGCCCGTCCAGCTTCGTCTGGGCGGTAAGCGCCTTGAAGCGGGAGCGGGTGATACTCACGCCCAGGTCCCTTTCGCACGCGTCGGCGGCCATGAAGCCGGCGTTGTGGCGGGTGTTTTCGTATTTCGGTCCGGGGTTGCCGAGAAATACGACTATCCACTCCACGGCGCCGCCTTTGTTTTTGTTGAAAAATTTGAACATGGGGAGATCCTCCTGAGAGACACGCGGCGCTGCGTCGTCGCAAGCTTCATATCCTTCGCCTCCGGCTAAAGCCAAAGGCTCAGTCATTACGCTGCTCCTCCTTTCCCATGCAAACCCGCTTCGCTGGGATTTGCATGGGTACCCGGAGGGATAGGTGTACGCTACGTGCTCCAACGCGGCGCTTTTTCAAAAGCGCCGCGTACTTATCCGGGAAAAAATCAGCTGAATAGCGAGGAGATGGACACTTCCTCGTAAATACGGTCAATGGCCTCGGCAAAGACAGGGGCCACAGGGAGATAGCTTATCTTCTCGCAGCGGGGCTTTCCCTCGGGATAGGGGATAGTGTCGAGCAGGAGCAGCTCCTTGATGTAGCTGTTTTCAATGCGCTCGAGAGCCGGGCCGGAGAGCACTCCGTGGGTCGCGCAGGCGTAGATTTCCTTTGCTCCGCCTATCTCGATGAGCGCCTTGGCCGCGCCGCACAGGCTGCCGGCGGTGTCGACCATGTCGTCAAGCAAAATCACGGTTTTGCCGGAGACATTGCCGATGATGTTCATAACCTCGGACTGGTTGGCCTTCTCGCGGCGCTTGTCAACGATTGCCATTTGCATCTCCAGCTTGTGGGAGAAGTTGCGGGCGCGGGAGACGGAGCCGACGTCGGGGGAGACGACCATAACGTCCTCGTTTCCCTTGCCGAAGCGGCTGATGTAGTGGTTTGCAAAAAGGGGAGCGCCCATGAGGTTGTCCACGGGGATGTCGAAAAAGCCCTGGATCTGGCTGGCGTGCAGGTCCATGGTCAGGACGCGGTCCGCGCCGGCGACGGTAATGAGGTTGGCGACAAGCTTCGCGGATATGGGGTCGCGGCTCCTGGCCTTGCGGTCCTGGCGGGCATAGCCGAAGTAAGGGATAACGGCGGTTATGCGCCCGGCGCTGGCGCGCTTCATCGCGTCGATCATGATGAGCAGCTCCATGAGGTTGTCGTTGACGGGCTTGCAGGTAGACTGGACTACGAACACGTCCTCGCCGCGGACGGTCTCGGACAGCGAGATGGAGCATTCCCCGTCAGCAAAGCTGTCCGCGCGGGATCTGCCCAAACTAAGATTGAGGCTTTTGCTGATTGCTTCGGCAAGCGCCGGGTTTGAGTTGCCGGAAAAGACCTTCATCTCTTTGCCGTGTGATATCATCTTTTTACCTCTCTTTTTTCCTCTCATCCGTTTTTTTATTGTGTTATTTTGCCTTTTGCGGCGCGCGGCGCCGCTTCTATCTCTGTATAAATTATACCAACAGCGGACGGAAATTTAAAGTTGCTAATATAGACTATTTATCGCCGTTTTTCCCGCCGCCTTTGTCACTTTCGTCAAAGTTGGTTCACATAAGGCGGATAAGCCGCAAATTGTTTATTTTCAAGTATTTACAAGTGGAGCGAATTTGTTTATAATAATGAGAAACGCTAATTTTTAGAATTGGAAAAGGAATTTTCAGAGATGATAGAGTTTGATGAATACAAGGTGAAGCTCAATGCCCTCAAGCCCGTGATGGAGGAGCTGGGCGTCTCGCTCAAGCTGGACGAGGCGCGGCGCGAGCTATCCGAGCTGACCGCGGCGACCGAGCGCGAGGGCTTCTGGAACGATGTTCAGGCCGTGCAGAAAAACCAGCAGCGCACAAAGCAGCTCCAGGGCAAGCTGGACACTTTCCAAAAACTGGAAAGCTCCTGGGACGACCTGTACACCATATGCGAGATGGCAATAGAGGAAAACGACGACAGTATGCTCGCCGAGCTGACCGAGGGCTTTGCCGCCTTTGAGAAGTCGCTGGAGAGCACGCGGCTGCAAACCCTGCTGTCCGGCGAGTACGACGCGAACAACGCCATCATGACCTTCCACGCCGGAGCCGGCGGCACCGAGGCCCAGGACTGGGCCCAGATGCTCTACCGCATGTACACCCGCTGGGCCGAGCGCCACGGCTATGAGGTCAAGCTCATGGACTGGCTGGACGGGGACGAGGCGGGGCTCAAGTCCGCCACCATTCAGATCAACGGCGAGAACGCCTACGGCTATCTCAAGAGCGAAAACGGCATCCACCGTCTTGTGCGCGTGTCCCCATTTGACGCGGCGGGCCGGCGGCACACGAGCTTTTCCGCGGTCGAGGTCATGCCGGAGATCACGGACACCACGGAGATCGAGCTGCGCGACGAGGATATCAAGATGGATGTCTACCGCTCCTCCGGCGCGGGCGGGCAGAAGGTCAACAAAACCTCCTCCGCCGTGCGCCTGACGCACATCCCCACGGGCATAGTGGTCGCCAGCCAGGTCGAGCGAAGCCACTTCCAGAACCTTGAAAACTGCAAGAACATGCTCCGCGCCCGCCTTGCGGAAATCAAAGAGCGCGAGCACCTCGAGCGCATCGAGGACATAAAGGGCGTGCAGATGAAAATCGAGTGGGGCAGCCAGATCCGCTCCTATGTTTTCATGCCCTACACCCTTGCGAAGGACCACCGCACCGGCTTTGAAAACGGCAATATCCAGGCTGTCATGGACGGGGATATAGACGGCTTTATAAACGCATACCTTTCCATGAACGTGACAAAATAAAGAAAAGTCTTTGGGATAAGAGATATGAAAAAGAATCAGATTAACAAGCTTGTATCCATATTGGCCGTGCTGGCCGTGGCGCTGAGCGGCGGCACCTACCTGACCGTGAAGGCGGCCGAGCCCTGGTACTCCGACGAACCGGCGGATATCGTCCAGGCCGGGGAGAATCTTCCCGACCCGCTCAGCGGCGCCGTACTGGACGCGCCGGAGGCCGAACCGGAGCCGGCGAAGGAGCCGGAGTATTTCACAATCAACATGATTGGCGACTGCACCCTGGCCTCCGTTGCCGCCTATGTGGGCACGCCGGACGGCTACGACACCGTCGTCGGCGACGATTACGCCTACCCCTTCGCCAAGACCGTGCAGTATTTCCAGGACGACGACTTCACCTTCGCCAACCTTGAGTGCTGCCTGACCGACTCGAATGACGCCGTGGCAAAGACCTTCACCTTCAAGGCCGACGAGTCCTACGCCAAGATAATGTCCGCCGGAAGCGTGGAGTTCGTCACGCTGGCGAATAACCACATCCTTGACTACGGCAGCGAGGGCGTGTCCGACACCAGGGACGCGCTCGACCTCGAGGGGATTTCCTACGCCGGGCGCGACGAGTACGCCGTGTACAAGACCGACAGCGGGCTTACCATCGGCGTTTACGCGGTGAGCTTTCCCGACGACGTGAAGCAGATCGAAAAGGGTATCGCCGCGCTCAAGGAGCTGGGCGTGGAGTTCATCATCGCCGCGATCCACTGGGGGGACGAGGGCACCTACAACGTAGGCGCCAACCAGATAACCTGGGGCCACGCCGCCATCGACGCCGGCGCGGACATAGTCTACGGCAGCCACCCGCACACGCTCCAGCCCGTGGAGGAGTATAACGGTCATTACATCTACTACAGCATGGGCAACTGGACCTTCGGCGGCAACACAAACCCGAGGGACAAGGACACGTTTATCCTGCGCCTGACCGTGGAGCGCGCGCCTGACGGCAAGGTGAGCATAGTCGCGCGCGAGCACATCCCCTGCGCCTGCTCCGGAGACGCCAACGGCAACAACTACCAGCCCGTGCCCTACGAAGAGGGCAGCGAGGAGTACGAGCGCACGCTTTCCAAGCTCGACGGCAGCTTTACGGGACAGAACCTGTCGATAGGCTACAGCTACAGCGCCAACGAGTGAGGGGCGGCGGGATATGCGAAGAGCGTGTTTTTTGCTGCTGCTGTGCGCGCTGCTGCTGACGGGCTGCACGAAGGTTCCCGAGCCGGCTCCGACTCCGGAGGTGAGCACACAGCCGACGCCCGCGGCGATGCCGGAGCCGACGCCCACACCCACGCCCACGCTGACGCCTGAGCCCGCCCCGGAGCCGACGCCTGAGCCCACCCCGGAGGAATTTGTGATATCCTTCGTCGGCGACTGCACCCTTGCCAGTGACCAGCGCAAAAAGGGCACGGACCGCGCGTTTGAGAAGATAGTGGGCGAGGACTACGCCTTCCCCTTTGCGGAAACGGCGGAGTATTTTGAAAATGACTACCTTTCCATCGCGAACATGGAGGGCACCTTTACGACCTCGGAGCGCTCCAACGGCGGGACGTTCACGTTTAAGTCCGACGCCCGCTACGCCCAGGTGTTTTCCGAAAGCGGCATTGAGCTTGTGGTGCTGGGCAACAACCACAGCATGGACTACGGCGAGAAGGGCGCACAGGACACGAAGGACGCGCTGGAAGATGCCGGAGTGTGCTATGCCGACGAGGACGGCACCTTCGTCTACCAGCAGGACGACGGGCTCGCCGTCGGAGTCTATTCCAAGCTATATCCCGCCGAGGCCGATGTCAGGCGCGGCGTAAAAGCGCTTAAGGACGCGGGCGCGGAGCTTATCGTCGCGGCGCTCCACTGGGGCGTTGAGGGCAGCTACCGCCCCACGGCGGACCAGCGGAGCGTTGGCCACGCCGCCATCGACGCGGGGGCTGACATCGTGTACGGCTGCCACCCGCATGTTTTGCAGAAGGTGGAGGAGTACGGCGGCGGAATGATCCTCAACAGCCTGGGTAACTGGAGCTTCGGCGGCAACACCGCCCCGCGCGACAGGGATACCGCGATAATCCAAATAACCGCCGTGCGCGATGTTGACGGCAGCGTCAGCCTCGGCGCAATGGAGCTGATACCCTGCGAGCTGTCCAGCGAGCCGTCGTTCAACAACTATCAGCCGCATCCCTACGACCCGGACAGCGCGGAGTATGCCCGCGTCATGAGCAAGCTTGACGGCACGTTCACCGGGCCTGACCTGGCGGTCGACTACAGCGCCTTCCATGGTAACGGCGAGGGAGCCGGGCCGGGCACCGAACCCGTGGAGAGCGGCGAGGGAGAACAGCCCGCTGTCCCGGAGCAGGGCGAAGGCACCGAGCCACCGCCGGAGTCCGGCGGCGAAGCCGTCGAGATACCCGTAGAGCCCGCGCCAGGGGTTCAGCCGGAAGCGCCGCCGGAACCGGCAGCACCGGTGGAACCCGTTGCACCGCCTGCGGAGGAATAGAATAAAAAATCCGTGTTCAGATGAACACGGATTTTTTCAGCAGCGAAAAAACCTCGTAGAGTTCGCGGCGCGCACGCCGCGAAAAAAGCGGCCCTTGGCCGCTTTTTTGACACGAAAAAACAAGCAGGGACCGCTGACATAAAGCCACAGTCCCTGCCGCGCCGGAAAACAGCTCTCTTTTAACACGCCGGCACTTGACCCAGGTCCCGGACACTGCTTTCCTCGCGCAAGGAAGCGCCGCGTCCCGGTCGGTATCCGACCATTCGCCACAAATGCCGTTTAGATACTGTTTTCAAATTATCATATAATTTGAAAATACACGCTTCGGTGCAATGAAAAGCTTTACGCTTTTCCTATCCGGCACTGGCACCGGTCTTGAGCTTAATTATGAGAGCCCTGCCGACCGCCTTCTTTATCAGGTCCGAGCTTATTATGGCCGCTGAGACGAAAAATACAGCAAGAAAATTTTGTATAAAAAAAGAGCGGATTGAGTACAATAGCAGTATCGAAAGACGGCTATTGACTTAGGGGGTATAATGGATATGCGCAAGGCGCGGAAAAGACAGGAGGCGGAGCTGATGCTCAACAGCGCGCGTCAGGAGCTTGTGGATGTGCGCAGCTCGCTTGAGCAGGCGTATTGCGTGTTCAACAGCACCGCCGACCCCGAGCTGCTGGAGACATCCATTCTTGAGATCCGGGCGCTACAGTCAAAGTATAGCCACACCCTCCGAAATTTGAAAAATATAAGCGAGGCATAATATGGTTTTAATCGCGGTGATCTTTCTTGTCGCAATCGGCATTTTCATGCTGTCGCTGACCTTCCGTCTGCTGAAAAAGCCGATCGCGTGGATCTTCAAATTCCTCATCCACGCCTGCATGGGCTACGCGGCGCTGTTCGTGTTCAACTTCGTCGGCGCGTGGTTCGACATAAGCCTGGGCCTGAACTGGATAAACGCCGCCGTGACCGGGCTGCTCGGCGTGCCGGGGGTCATTCTCCTGCTGCTGGTGAAGTATCTGCTTTAGTACATAAAAATTTCTGCCCGCGCGGGCAGGAATTTTTTTGCTCACGGCTCGTTCACTATCCCCACGAACAGCGGCAGGCCGTCGCTGGAGGTTATCGCAAAGAGGAAGGGGCGGTCGAGGACGAAGTCGACCTCCTCCTCGGGCGGCATGGCGGCCCCGGCCATCATCATCACCGTGTAGGCCGCGGCGGTGACGCCCTGCTCGTCAATGGCTACGCGCGCGGCGTGCTCGGCACGGGAGAGGAATACGCCGTCCGCGTCCTTCGTCAGCGGCGAGAAATCCGATACCTCAGGGTCGAACACATCCCTCACGCCCAGGGCCGTCAGGCTTTCCGACAGCTCAAGCTGGGCAGCTATGTCAAACTTCGGCACGGCGAGATTGACGATGAGGAACTCGCTCTCCGCGCCGCGCTCACCGTCGGAGACGAGAAATTCCATTGCCTTTTCATCGGCAAGCAGCTGCTCCGGCGTCACGCCCTCGTCCGGCAGCAGGAACCACATCGAGCCGCTGCCCTCGAGCGGCTTTCCGTAGGCGGCGAATTTGTCGCTCCAGTAATACATGCTGTCGGCGCTGCTGTGCATGAAGTCGCGCTCAATGTCGCCGCCGGGGGCGTGGAAAACCTGCGGCTCGGTGCGCCCCTCGGGAAACTCGCCGTGCCACTTCGCGCGGTAATAGATGGTAGAAACCAGCGCAAGGATTGTTTCAGGGGGCATTTTTAGAGCGCCGGCCTGCTCGGAGAGGAGCCCGCCCGTCTGCTCGTTGACCCAGCCCTGGAGCGCCGCGTTGAGCTCGTCCGAGCCCATCCTGCCGCTGAAGGAGGATGCGTAGTAATTTCTCGCCAGCGAGTCGAGCGTGGATTTGGTGTAGTTTACGCCCTCGCTCAGCCACATCGAGTTTGCCAGCACGCTCGTGACCGCGCCGTCGTCACAGTAGTTGGCGTTCCAGACCGCGGCGGCCTCGGCGCGCAGGGACTTTAGGCTGTCGCTGCCCAAAAGCTCCAGAAGCTGCGCGCGGCTGCCGCCGTCGGTGGTCTCCACCAGCATGGCCAGCGCCATGTAGATGTTCACGGGCGAGCAGACACGGTTCTCCCCCGCCCCGCCGGACAGCAGCGCGGGTATGCTGCGGCGCAGGTAGCCGTCCAGCGCCCCGGCATAGCCCTCGGACTGGTCGAGCTGGGCCTTTTTGCCGGCCCACCAGGCGTCATAGGCTTTGCTGAAGCCCTCGTCGTCAAACTCGCCGTCGGACTTGACATAGGACATCTCGTCCGGGTACGGTGCCATTTTCGGGTATGACGGCGCGGCGAGCAGCAGCCCGTCAGCTTTGCCGCCGCAGGCGGCGAGGGGGAGCATACAGCTTATGGACAGAATCAGCGCGAGAAATCTTTTCATTTTGTTTCCTCCAATCACAAAAATATGATTCTGTCAATATAGACGCAAGGAAGCGGAAAAAGTTCCCGAAAACAATAAAAAATCCGAAGCCAATGGCTCCGGATTTTTTGATAAATTAACGCTTGCTGAACTGCGGCGCGCGGCGGGCGGCCTTGAGGCCGTACTTCTTGCGCTCCTTCATTCTCGGGTCGCGGGTCAGGTAGCCGGCGGCCTTGAGGGCGGGGCGGTAGGCCGCGTCCACAAGCAGCAGGGCGCGGGAGATGCCGTGGCGGATGGCGCCGGCCTGGCCGGAGACGCCGCCGCCGGAGACGGTGCAGTCGATGTCGACCTTATCGGTCGCGCCGACGGCCACCAGGGGCTGACGGACGATGAGCTTGAGGGTCTCAAGTCCGAAATAATCGTCAATGTCGCGTCCGTTGATGGTTATTTTGCCGCTTCCGCCGGGGAAGAGGTGCACTCTGGCGACGGAAGATTTGCGGCGGCCGGTGCCGTACATGTAGGGCTTCTTGCTCTGATAAGTTGCCATTGTTATTTACCTCCTTCTTCAGCGGTCCCAGACTTCGGGCTTCTGCGCGGCGTGGATGTGCTCGCTGCCGCGGAACACCTTCAGGCGGGTCAGCTGCGCGCTGGCGAGCTTGTTCTTTTGCAGCATACCCTTCACGGCCAGCTGCATCGCAAGCTCGGGACGGTTGGCCATGAGATCCTTGTACTTGGTGGCCTTGAGCCCGCCGATCCAGCCGGAGTGACGGTAGTAGTACTTCTGCTCGAGCTTCTTGCCGGTGAGGACAGCCTTCTCGGCGTTGATGACTATAACGAAATCGCCGCAGTCAACATGGGGGGTGTAGGTCGTCTTGAGCTTGCCGCGGAGCAGGTCGGCCGCGAGAGCCGCGGTCTTTCCAAGGGGCTTGCCGGCGGCGTCGATGACGTACCATTTACGCTCGACAGTTGCCGCGTTTGCCATTGTTGTGGACATGGGTTTTTCCTCCGTTCAGAATATAAAAAAATAATTTTGACATTTTCCATGCGCGCGTCTAAAATGGTGCTCGGCACCAAACGCGCCTATTCTTTATATCACAAGCTTTTTCCAATGTCAAGGCATATTTTTGCTCTTTTTAATTTACAAAACCGCAAGCTCGCGTTTTCTCGATTATTCTCCCAAATGCTCGCTTATGCTCAAATCCTATTTTTCAATGCGCTTATGCAAATCCGACAGAAACGGCGGCTGATTTTTATGAACAATGGACTCAACAGCTTCACAAGCCTTGTGCGCAAGGCGGTGGACGAATACCGCATGATAGAGCGCGGCGACCGCGTTGCCGTGGGCGTGTCCGGCGGGAAGGACTCGCTGGTGCTGCTGTGCGCGCTGAAATATTTGCAGGGCTACTACCCGAAAAGCTTCGAGCTGGAGGCCATAAGCATCGAGCTGGGCTTCGAGGGCATGGATTTCTCCGGCCCGGCGGAACTCTGCCGCCGCCTGGGCGTGCCGTACACGCGGGTGAAAACTGACATAAAGGAAATAGTGTTCGACGTGCGGCAGGAGGAAAACCCATGTTCGCTGTGCTCGAAAATGCGGCGCGGCGCGCTCAACGACACGCTGCGCGAGCGCGGCTGCAGCAAGCTGGCCCTCGGCCACCACTTTGACGACGCGGTGGAGACGTTCATGCTCTCGCTGCTGTTTGAAGGGCGCATAAGCTGCTTCAAGCCCGTGACGTATATGTCACGGGCCGATGTCTGGCAGATACGCCCGATGGTCTACGCGGGGGAGCAGCGCATCGCAAACCTCGCCCGCGAGCTGAACCTGCCCGTGGTGCACAACCCCTGCCCTGAGGACGAGGGGAGCAGCCGCTATGAGATAAAGCAGCTTCTACGCACGCTGTCGGAGACCTACCCCGACCTTCGAAGCAAGGTTTTCGGCTCCATGCAGCGCCTGCCCCTCGACGGCTGGGCACCGGACAGGAGGAGGTATTGAAAAAGAGGCCCGACGGGCCTCTTTTTTCAAAACACCAGCTGCACCAGCGCCATATAAATCACAGTCCCGCCCAGCACGCTCAGCAGCGTGTTGCGCTTCCACACATACGAACCCGCCACCGCGGCCAGCGCGATGAGCTCCGGGAGCCCGTGGGAGCCGGAAAAAACGTGCACGTCCTTGAAGCAGTACACAACCAACATCCCGATGACTGCGCTGGGCAGCACGCCGCTTAAGTATGTAATAACCCGCGGAGCCTGCTTCCCCTCGGGAAACAGCAGATACGGCAGAAACCGCAGTACCGCCGTCACGACAGCCATGACCGCGATGAGCGCGATGGAGTGCCTGACATCGATCATGCCGCCGCCCCCTTCCTTTTCCTCAGCGCGCCCAGACCGAGCAGCAGCGCCGTGATGACCAGCATCGACGGGATGAGGAAATTCTCCGTCCCAAAGATGAGCAGGCAGGCAAGCGTGGACGCCACCCCGATTGCCGCCGGGACGTGGTCATGCGTGCTCAGCGCCTGGTCGGTGAAGATGACGATGAAAAGCGCCGTCATGGCGAAATCCATCCCCGTCGTGTCGAATTTAATCGCCGCGCCCAGCATACCGCCGATGGCGTCGCCGGTGATCCAGTAGAGTTGGTCAAACAGCGTAATCAGAAAATAGTACAGCCGCGCGTCGACGCCCTCCGGCGCGCCGCTGCAGGCCAGCGCGTAGGTCTCGTCCGTCATGCCGAAGATGAGGTAGGGCTTGACCTTGCCCATGCCCCGGTATCTCTCCAGCATCGACACCCCGTAAAACAGGTGCCGCGCCTGCACCAGCAGCGACACGACCGCCGTGGAAATTACCGTCGCTCCGCTGGAAAGCAGGTTCACAGCCACAAACTGCATCGATCCGCCGTAGATGGTCAGCCCCATGATCGCCGCCCACCACCAGCCGTAGCCCTTGCCGGCCAGCAGTATCCCGAACGCGATGCCCATGACGAGGTAGCCCGTCATAACCGGGATCGACGCCACAAACGCGGCCTTCGCTGTCTTTTTAGTCATTATCGGAAAACCTCTTTTTATGTACAGTGCCAAAATATAATATAATTTTTTATTTCATTCGTCAATACCCTTGCGAAATAAAATAAATGGTGGTATGCTGAAAAGCTGAAAATGAGGTGTTCTTCCCGTGCTTTTCTCAAACCGCGACCTGCGGAAGCTTTTGATACCCCTTGTAATTGAACAGGTGCTGACCGCGCTCATGGGCACGGTGGACACCATGATGGTCACGCGCGTGAGCTCCGCGGCCATCTCCGGCGTGTCGCTGGTCGACTCGATAAATAAGCTGGTACTGTTTCTGTTCAGCGCCATCGGCACCGGCGGCAGCATACTCTGCGCGCAGTACCTCGGGCACAAGGACAAAAAGGACTCCGACGAGGCCGCGCGCCAGGTGATTTTAACCTCCGCTGCCCTCTCGCTTGTCGTCACCGTGTTCTGCCTGAGCTGCTACAAATGGCTGCTGCGCGTCATTTTCGGCACGGTGGAGCCCGATGTCATGGCCTCCGCCATTGAATATTTCCGCATAACCATCTTCGGCTACCCCGCAATCGCCATCTTCGGCGCCGGCGCGGCGCTCTACCGCGCCGGAGGCAACTCCCGCCTTCCCATGATAATCTCCGTCAGCTCGAACCTCCTCAACATCGACGGCAACGCGTTGCTAATTTTCGGTTTCCGCATGGGCGCGGCGGGAGCGGCGCTGTCCACCGTCATCTGCCAGTGGGCCGCCGCCTCGGCTGTCTTCATCTGCCAGTGCCGCCCGGGCCAGACCGTGGATCTGGGCCGCCTGAGCTCCATTCGGCCCAGACCCGCGATCATCTGGCTGGTGCTGTGCGTGGGACTGCCCACGGGCGTGGAAAACTCCATGTTCCAGCTCGGCAAGCTTGTCGTGCAGTCGACCGTCGCCACCCTCGGCACAACCGCGATTGCCGCCAACGCGATAATCGCGGTGCTGGAGATGCTCAGCTCCATGCCCTCGATGGGCATCGGCACCGGCCTTGTGACCGTGGCGGGCCAGTGCGTGGGCGCGGGCGAGCTCGACCAGGCGCGGCATTACATCAAAAAGCTCACGCTCTGGTCGTTTCTCGCGCTTTTCGTGTGCAGCTGGGCGATATATTTCCTGACTGCCCCCGTCACGCGCCTGGCCGGCATGGAGCCGGAGGCCGCCGCGCTGACCGTGAGGATTATGCTGGTTATGAGTATACTTAAGCCCTTCACTTGGCCGCTGTCGTTCACGCCGATAAACGGGATGCGCGCGGCGGGCGACGTGAAATATGTGATGGTGATTGCCAGTATCAGCATGTGGGTATTCCGCGTAGGGCTCTCGCTGCTGCTGTGCCGCGTGCTGCACGTCGGGCTCATGGGCATCTGGTGGGGCTATCTTGCCGACTGGGCGTTCCGCTCGGTCATGTTCACGCACCGCTATTTCAGCGACAAATGGCACAGCCATAAAATCATCGGGGACGCGTAAAAAGCAAAAAAGCAGGGCTCCCGGCAGGGAGCCCTCAATTTATCTGTCGCTTGGCCAGCCAACATCGTCACCAAAGATGAAATCGTCAATATCTTTTCCCATCTTCGCACCTCCGTAAAACAGTATATAAGCTATTCTATGCCACAAAACGGAAAATGATACCGGAAATGTGGCGACAAAAAAGGTTTTATTTTTCGCTCCGCAGCGTCACCGCGACGACCTCCGGGTTGTTCAAAAACCGTGGAGCGACAGGGCTTCGCCCTATTCCGCGGGAGATTATCAGCGTGTACTGCCCGACCTCGTGCGCGCCGTCGACGTAGTCCGGGAACAGCACCCGCCCCGTGCCCAGTACCCCGCCGGCGAGCGGCAGCCGTATTATCCCGCCGTGCGCGTGCCCGCACAAAATCAGGTCGACAGGCAAATCCGGGTATTCCTCGGCCCAGTAGTTCCGGTGCCCGAGCAGCACCGTGAATGCGTCGCCGTGGTTTTCGCGGATCATTTCGACTATCTCGTCCGGCTCGGACATGTCACGCCAGCCGTTCGGGTCCTCCACCCCGGCAAGGACGATGCTCTCCCCGCCGCGCTCGAGCGTCACGCACTCGTTGCGAAGGTACGTCACGGCGTGCTTTTCAAAAAGCCCCTCCAGCTCCGGCAAAAGGCCGGAGGCCCATTCGTGGTTGCCGCTGACGTAGTACACCGGCGCAATTTCCGCCAGCGCACCGAGCAGGGAGTCGATGACCTCCATGTCCGTGAATTCATCCGCCAAATCGCCTGTCAGCGCGATGATGTCGGGGGCCTCATGCCGTACGCGGGCGAGCAGACGGGAGTTTCCCTCGCCGAAGCACGCGCCGTGCACGTCGCTGAGCTGGACAATGGTCAGGCCGTCGAAGCTCTCCGGCAGCCGCGCCGAGGCGACGGCGTAGCGCGTCGTGACCGGCCGGAAGCGGCTGTCGAGCAGCAGCGCCGCCACCGCCAGCGCGACGGCCAGCACGGAGTATGGAAGCTTGTGTCTGGTTTTGTTCTTTTTCATATGCTTACCTTTTAAAAACATGGATTTTGCCCGCCGCGTGCGGGCATGCTTGAATTGGCTATGCACGTATGTGCAGCTAAAAAACAGCTATAATAGCCGCTCTGCGGTTATTATAGCATGACTGCAAAGCAGCCGTGCTATAATTGGCCATGCGCGTATGCGCGGCCATAAAATAAATATAATAGCCGCTTTGCGGTTATTATAGCATGACTGCAAAGCAGCCGTGCTATAATTGGCCATGCGCGTATGCGCGGCCATAAAATAAATATAATAGCCGCTTTGCGGTTATTATAGCACATTCGCGCCGTCGAATAAAGCATTTTGCGCAGGGCGACATATTTCCGCGCAAGAAAAAGCGGCGCTTTTGGTATATTTTAGCTTGAAACTTGGGGGATATTACTGTATAATAACGAAACACGGCATTTATGCAAACCAACACGAAAAGGATGAAAGACTATGAGTGCATCAAAGCAGAAAAGGGTCCGCAGTGACCTGCGGGCAGACGGACTCGACCGCAAGAGCGAGGACCAGCTCAAGGCTGAGGCATCGAACAGGAGGTTTAAGCGCAACGTTATCATCACCGTGATAGTGATCGCGCTCGTGTTCGCCGCGGCGGTGGTTATTAACTCGAACCTGTTCTTTACGAAGATGGCCGCCGTAAAGGTCGGCGGCACCGGATACACGGCGGCCGAGTTCAACTTCTATTTCAGGAACGCGTACAACTCCTTCGTCAATCAGTACGGTGAGGGCCTGATAAGCACGGACACTCCGCTGGACGAGCAGGACAGCTTCTTCGGCGGCACCTGGGCCGATTACCTTACCGAACAGGCCGAGGGCCAGCTGCAGCAGATAACCGCGATGTACGACCAGGCAGTCGCCAACGGCTACACCATCTCCCAGGAGGGGCTGGACAGCATCGAGACGAACCTGTCCTACTATGAGCTGTACGCCGCACAGCAGGGCACGACGCTCGACGGCTATCTTGCCGCCAGCTACGGCAAGGGCATGACGGCGGACCTCTACCGCCAGTATATGACGAGATACATCACCGCCACGGAATATAGCCAGACGGTGTACGAGGGCTACAGCTATGACGCGGACACGCTCAGCGCCAAGTACGCCGAGCTTGCCGGGGACTACGATGTCGTCAGCTTCCACTCCTACTTTATCAGCACTTCCGACGACGCTTACGCCGACATGGACGATGAGGCCAAGGCCGCCGCGGCCCATGACGCTGCCCAGGCCATTGCCGGCAGCGCCGACGCCGACGAGTTTGGCGAGAAGGTGTATGAGCAGCTCTCCGACGAGGACAAGGCGGACTATGAGAGCGGCGACACGCTCGTCAACATGGCCGGCGTGAACATCGCCAGCTACTACCCCGACGCCAGCGAGTGGCTGGCGGACGCTGCCCGCGCCGAGGGCGACACCACGGTCGTGGACACGGACAGCGGCTCCTACGCCCTGATGTTCATCGCGCGCGACGACAACCAGTACGATCTGGTGAATGTGCGCCATATCCTGATTCAGGCCGAGACCGACGACAACGGCGAGTACACCCCCGAGGCCCTTGAGGCGGCGCATAAGCGCATTGAGGAAATTGAGGCCGAGTGGAAGGCAAACCCGACGGAGGAAAACTTTGCCGAGCTGGCGAACCAGTACTCTGAGGACGGCGGTTCCAACACCAACGGCGGACTGTACGAGAATGTTGCAAAGTATCAGATGGTTTCCGAGTTCAACGACTTCTGCTTCGCCGGCCACCAGCCGGGCGACACCGGCATAGTCCACGGCGAGAGCGCCAACTACAACGGCTATCACCTCATATACTTCGTGGGCGAGGGGGAGGTTTACGCCGATTATATCGCCGGGAACACCCTGCGCAATGAGGACTTCAATTCCTATGTGCTCGGAATTTCTGAGAGCTATGAGGTAAGTGAGGGCTTTGCCTTCCACTTTACCAACCGCAAGTAAAAACAAAAGGGCCGTCCACAGGACGGCCCTTTTTATGGAGGCAGGTATGTCAGAGCGCTTTTTAAGGCAGGAGATGCTGCTCGGGCGCGGGGCGATGGGGACGCTTGCGCAAAGCCACGTCGCGGTGCTGGGCATCGGCGGCGTGGGCTCGTGGTGCGCCGAGGCGCTTGCGCGCGCGGGCGTGGGTACGCTTACGCTCGTGGACGAGGACGAGGTGTCGGTCACGAACATAAACCGACAGATCGAGGCCGTGAGCTCCACTGTGGGGCAGGGTAAGGCCGAGGTTATGGCGCGGCGAATTGCGGATATCTCGCCGGAGACGCGGGTTTTCGCGCGCCGGGAGCGGTACGAGGCGGAGAAGAGGGAGGCTTTTTTCGCGGGAGAGTATGACTACATCGTCGACGCGATCGACCTCGTCTCCTGCAAGGTCGACCTGATCGTGACGGCGCGGGAGCGGGGGGTACCCATAGTCTCCGCGCTGGGCACGGGCAACAAGCTCGACGCGCAGCGGCTGCGGCTGTGCGACATAGCCGAGACGAGCGGCTGCCCCTTCGCGCGGGTGGTGCGGCGGGAG
>JAMPGF010000080.1 GCA_023664105.1 Butyricicoccus sp.
CGTGCGCAGCACGCGGAATTTCAAATTAAAGAATTTAATTTGAAATTAGTATAAGGCGGATGTTTTTCAAAAAAATGCCCCGCTTTTCCTGCAAGGGAAAGCGGGGCATTTCAGCATGTCAAAAACCTCGCGGATCTAAGAATTTGTTAGCGGCTTTGCCGCTTACAAATTCTTGATGCACAGCTGTTCGCGGCGCGCGCGCCGCGAACAGGAGCTCTGCCCCTGGACCCCGCAGCCTTTGAAAAGGCTGGCAAAACTTTTCCATTGCGCGCTGCGGTCACATTATTCCAAAATGCTCAAACAAAATCCTTTCTGCCTCCGCGTTCCACAGCCCGCCGTGCGCGTCGCAGGAGTCGGCGAGCCTTTCAAACAGCGGATCGCTCCCGCCCTTTTCGCGGAAGTCGTCGATGGCGGTGAGGGGCAGGTCAAACTGTGTGTAGGTTAGCTTCTTGCCGCCGGGAATGTTTGGCAGGTTGGCGGTGGCCTCCGCGATGGAGTTGATGCCACCGATGTGCGTGACCATGACGGCGGGACGGATTTTGCCCTCGGCCGCCAGACGTATGGCCTCCTTCAAATCGTCGGTGCTGCCGCCTGTGGTGCCCATGATGTGGGCGGAGGTGTAGTGGCAGTTGTAGAGGTTGATTTCCGCAGAGAAGTCCTTGCCGGTGGGGCCGGCGAAGAAGTTCATGCAGCCGTCGAAGCCCAGCAGCTTGTCGGCCATCTCGGCAAGTGACCGGATGGGGGCGTAGACGAAGATGTCGTCATAGCCCTTGCCTCCGGTGAGCGCCATGAGCTCGGCGAGCTGGTCGGCGCACTCGTTGGGGTTGACGTAAACCAGCTTGATGCCATGCCCCGCTGCCATGGACTCAGTAATGAGCCGGCGGGCGCGGGCAATGCGCTCGGCGGACACGTCGGTGACCACCACCAGCGCGGGCTTTTTCTCCAGCGTCATAGCGTACTCGATGGCCCCAAGGCCCATGGGGCCGCAGCCGCCCAGGATCAGCACGCTGCCGCCCTCCTTCACGCCGATGGAGTGCCCGTGGTTGAGCTTGTTGGTGTGGTAGTTGCCGTAATAGCCGCCGACAATGCAGCTCATGGGCTCGCCGAGGCTGGCCTCAAAATAGCTCTCGCCGTCGTAGTGGAGCAGACAGCCGAGCTCCATGGCCTCGTGGGGTATGATACAATATGTGCACGCGCCGCCGCAATAGCGGTAGGAATAGCCGGGGGAGTCCAGGCTGCCCTTGTAGTTGAACGCGGGCTGAAGGGCGAATTTCTCGCCGGGGCGGAACTCGCTCAGCCATTTTTTGCCCACCTTCACAATATCCCCGGCGAACTCGTGGCCGATGATGACCGGGTTTACGTCCACGTCCTGAGGGCAGCGCTTGTGGGCTTTGCCCTGGATAAACAGCTTGTAGGTGGACATGCAGATGCTGTCGCTCATGACGCGTACCAGAATCTCGTCGTCATTTATCTCCGGCAGCTCGAACTCCTCAAGCCGCAGGTCGTTGGCGCCGTAAAGGCGCACCGCTTTTGTTTTCATAGGAAAACCCGTCCTTTCAGAATGTATCCAGCAGGGCCAGAATCTGCTCGCGCGTTGCCAGTCCGTCGGAGAAGGCGGTGGCGGAGCCGGCGGCGGCGCCCATGCGGTGGGCGAAGGCATAGTCCCCGGTTTGCAGCCATCCGGCGAGGAAGCCGGCGACCATGGAGTTGCCCGCGCCGACGGAGCTGCGCACCCTGCCCTGCGGCACGCCAAGGCGGCGGCAGGCGCCGGTCTCGTCCAGCAGGAGGGAGCCGTCCCCGGCCATGGAGACCAGGACGTTCCGCGCGCCCATCTCCTGTAGACGGCGGGCGAGGCCCTCGACTTCCCCGTCCGCGGCGGGGACTTTACCGAAAATCTCGCCCAGCTCGCGGCTGTTCGGCTTGATGAGGAAGGGGCGGCAGGGGAGCACGCCGCACAGAAGCTCACGCGTGGCGTCCACCACGGTGAGGATGCCGCGTCCCTCCAGCCGGGCCAGTATCTTCTGATAGACGTCGTCCGGCAGGGAGGCGGGGATGGAGCCGGACAGGTCCAGCACGTCGCCGCTTTTCAGACAGTCGAGCCGGGCGAAGAGCTCCTCCAGCGCCCTGGCGGGGACGGCAGGGCCGCGGCCGTTTATCTCGGTCTCATCTCCCGCCTTGATCTTCACGTTTATCCGGGTCAGCCCCTCGGGCAGCCAGATAAAATCGGTCCGGATGCCGCTGTCACGAAGCCCCTGCTCCAGCGCCTGGCCGGTGAAGCCGGCAAGGAAGCCCAGCGCCACGTTTTCCACGCCCAAATTGCGCAGCACGGTGGACACGTTTATTCCCTTTCCGCCGAGCTGGATAACCTCCCGCCGCGTCCGGTTGATGTCCCCGGCGCGGAAGGCGTCAATGCTGACCACATAGTCCAGGGCGGGGTTGAACGTGACGGTATATACCACAGGAAAGCCCCCTCAAGCTGCTGATAAGTCATTATCCATATAGTACACCAAAAAAAACGCGCTTGCAAACCATTTCCCCTCACAAAAGAAAGAGAAAGCTTTTAGCGACAGTGCACAACAAACGCGGGCTGAAATCTCTGGCCCGATGGCCTTCGGTTTCGCTGAAGGGATTCGCCGCGCGTTGGAAAGACCCTCGCACCCGCGTCAAAAAGGCGCTGCGGCCACGCGGGCTTGCAGTTTTTCCCGCCGGCACGAGGAAATTTTGTTGTAATTCGGGCTTTTTTTGCATTTAAAAGGTGATATTTTGCATAATTGTTAAAATTTAATGCAGAAATTTATGAAAAGAGGTTGAACTTTTGCTTTGGCTGAGGTACAATTTAGATTAAGCGATGTAATTAGCTAAAGCGCGGCGGCTGCGACGCGCCCCGGGGAGGGCGGGAGACGCGGCCGCGACGCAAGGGGCGCCCCTTGCGTTTCCTTTTGCTCTGCAAAAGGAAACGATGCCATTCTGCTCACGGGGGACGCGCCAAAAACAAAAAAGGGTGGAATGCAAATGAACAAGAAGACAGTGGCTTACATACTAAAGCGCATCTTACTTGCCATCCTCACGGTGTGGGTGGTCATTACGGTGACGTTTTTTGTAACGCGCGCGGTGCCGGGCGGCCCCTTTGTGGGCGAAAAGGCCACCACGCCGGCGGTCACCGCCGCGCTGGAGGCCAAGTACGGACTGGATAAGCCTGTTATGGAGCAGTACGTCACCTACCTGAGGGATATCATCGTCTCGCGCGACTTCGGCCCCTCGCTCAAGCTGCGCGGCCGCCAGGTGTCCGACATCATTGTCGAGGGGATGAAGACCTCTATTAAGCTGGGCCTCATCGCCGCCGCCATCGCTCTGGTGGTCGGCATCGTGCTCGGCGCCGTCGCCGCCCTGCGGCGCAACAAGCTCATCGACCGCGTCATCATGGTGATAACCACCGCCTTCGTGTCGATGCCGTCGTTTATCATGGGCTCGCTGCTAATGGTGATTTTCGTGGTTAAGCTGGGGCTGCTCCCGGCCAACGGCTCGGCTGCGTCCGGCCCCGCTGGCCTGGTGCTGCCGGTTATCACGCTGGCGCTGTACCCGGCGGCGTACATAACGCGTCTGACCCGCTCGTCCATGCTGGACGTGCTGGGGCAGGACTACATCCGCACCGCGCGCGCCAAGGGCGTGTCCGGCTGGCGGGTGATCTTCGGTCACGCGCTGAAGAATTCGCTTATCCCGGTCATCACCTACATCGGCCCCATGCTGGCCTATATCGTCACCGGCTCGCTGGTCGTGGAGCAGATTTTCGCCGTTCCCGGCATCGGCCGCTACTTCGTCAGCAGCATCACCGGGCGCGATTATCCCCTGATCATGGGCACCACAATCGTTCTGGCCGTGCTCATCGTTGTGATGAACCTGGTCAGCGATATCCTGTACAAAGTGGTCGATCCCAGGATCACGCTGGAATAAGGGGGGGGGAGAGAAAAGATGAAAAAAATGTTCAGCATTCAGATGGACGTAGACCCGTTCCTGCCCGCGTCGGGAGAGGACAAGGCCTATATGGTCCAGATGCGCCCGTCGTCTACCTTCTTCAAGGACGGCATGAAGCGCCTGATGAAAAACAAGGTCGCCGCGACGAGCCTGGTTGTCATTATCCTTATCGTCCTGGCATCAATCATCCTGCCGTTGTTCTGGCCCTATTCCTACGAGACCCAGCTGGGCGTTACCCCCGGCAAGCCGGTGGACGCGTCCTACAATAACCTGGCTCCCTTTACTTACGGCAAAACGGAGCTGAAGCAGATCGAGGCGGGGGAGAAGGTATTCCCCCATGTGTTCGGCACCGACGCCGCCGGGCGTGACTACTTCATCCGCGTGGTGTACGGCACGCGCATTTCCCTGGCGGTTGGATTCTTCGCGAGCATCATCGTGCTGGTAATCGGCATACTGGTTGGCTCAGTCGCGGGCTATTGCGGCGGTAAGGTTGACCTGGTTATCATGCGTATCGTGGACATCATCTACTCCCTGCCCGATATGCTCATGGTTATCCTGCTTGCCACGGTGCTGAACGTGGCCCTTCCGAGCACACTTCTGGAGGGGACGGTGTTTGAGAAAATCGGCACGAACATCATAAGCCTGTTCATCGTCTTCGCCCTGCTGTACTGGGTGTCCATGTCACGACTTATCCGCGGGCAGATCCTCTCCCTGCGCGAGCAGGAGTACGTGCTCTCCGCCCAGGCTACCGGCGCGAAGGGCGACTGGGTCATCCGCAAGCACCTTATCCCCAACTGCATCAGCGTTGTGATAATCTCCACGGCGCTTCAGATACCCAGCGCTATTTTCACCGAGAGCTATCTGTCCTTCCTGGGCCTGGGCGTCAACGCCCCGATGCCCTCGCTGGGCTCCCTGGCCTCGGACGCGCTCAACGGCATCACATCCTACGCTTACCGGCTCGTGATTCCGGCTATTGTAATTTCGCTGATCGTTCTGTCCCTCAACCTCCTTGGCGACGGCCTGCGGGATGCGTTCGATCCCAAGCTAAACGGTTAAAGAAAGGAGCGTGCGACTGATGTCTTTGTTGGAAGTTAAAGATCTACACACCTCCTTTTTCACCGACGCCGGTGAGGTGAAGGCGGTCAACGGCGTGTCCTTCTTCCTGGACCGCGGGAAGGTTCTGGGCATAGTGGGAGAGTCCGGCTCCGGTAAATCAGTTACGGCCTATTCCATCATGCAGATTCTGGCGGGCGCCGGAAAAATCGTGTCCGGTTCCATCAAGCTTGACGGACAGGAGCTGGTCGGCTCCGGGGAGAAGGTCATGAAGACCGTCCGCGGCAACAGGATCTCCATCATTTTCCAGGACCCCATGACCTCGCTCAACCCCACCTACACCATCGGCCATCAGCTGATGGAGGCGATTTTGCTGCACACCGACCGCGACAGGAAGCAGGTATATGACCGCGCGGTTGAGATGCTGCAGCTGGTGAACGTCAACGAGCCGGAAAAGCGCATGAAGCAGTACCCCTTCGAGTTTTCCGGCGGCATGCGCCAGCGCGTCATGATTGCCATGGCTCTGGCCTGCGAGCCCGACATCCTCATTGCCGACGAGCCCACGACCGCGCTGGACGTGACCATCCAGGCCCAGATACTTGAGCTGATGGGCTCGCTGCAAAAGGAGCTGGGCATGGCGATCATCATGATTACCCACGACCTTGGCGTTGTGGCCCAGATGTGCGACGAGGTTATAGTCATGTACGCCGGCTCCATATGCGAGCAGGGCACCGCGGACGAGATTTTCTACAACCCCTGCCACGAGTACACCAAGGGCCTGATACGCTCCATCCCCACGGCGAACACGGCGGGTACGAAGCTCAAGCCCATCACCGGCACGCCCATCGACCTTCTGAACATGCCAGCGGGATGTCCCTTCGCCCCCCGCTGTGACGCGGCGATGAAGGTCTGCATCAAGCAGCGCTGCGAGAGTATGGACATCAACGAAAACCACCGCGCCGGCTGCTGGATGAACGTCAAGCAGGGCGTGGAAAACGGCACCATTACACTTGACGGAAAGGGGGATACGGTCCATGAGTGAGCAGGCAAAGCGGCCCCTGATTGAGGTCGAAAATCTGAAGGAATACTTCCCCATAAGCATGGGGATGTTCTCATCCAAGCTGCTCAAGGCGGTGGACGGCGTGTCCTTCACCATCAAC
The DNA here is from genome assembly GCA_023664105.1 of Butyricicoccus sp. GTDB lineage: Bacteria > Bacillota > Clostridia > Oscillospirales > Oscillospiraceae > JAMPGF01. The sequence continues at coordinate 6,186 of JAMPGF010000080.1, forward strand.
AGGGGAGAGACGCTGGGCCTCGTGGGCGAGTCAGGCTGCGGCAAGACCACGGTTGGCCGCACCATTCTCCACCTGTACAAGCCCACTGGCGGCAAGGTCAGCTACGACGGTAAGGCCATAGAGACCAGGGCCGACATTCAGGGGTTCCGCAAGAAGGCCACGATGGTCTTCCAGGACCCTTATTCCTCGCTCAACCCCCGCATGACCGTGTCCGACATCATCGGCGAGCCGCTGGACGTACATAAGCTGTATTCCGGCAAAAAGGAGCGCGAGGAGCGTATTCTTGAGCTGATGGGCCATGTGGGACTCAACAGCGAGCATGCCGCCCGCTATGCCCATGAGTTCTCCGGCGGCCAGCGCCAGCGTATCGGCATTGCCCGCGCCCTGGCGGTGAATCCGGAATTCATAGTCTGCGACGAGCCGGTGTCCGCGCTGGACGTGTCCATACAGGCTCAGGTCATCAACATGTTCGACGAGCTTCAGGAACGGCTGGGCCTGACCTATCTGTTCATCGCCCACGACCTGCTGGTGGTGCGCCATATAAGCGACCGCATCGCGGTGATGTATCTGGGCAAGATGGTTGAGCTGGCCGACGCGGCGGAGATCTACGACCATCCGATGCACCCCTATTCAAAGTCCCTGCTGTCGGCGGTGCCAGTCCCCGACCCGAAGGCTGCCCGTGCCAACAAGCGCATCGTCCTCACCGGCGACATTCCCAGTCCCCTGAACGCGCCATCCGGCTGCCCGTTCCGCACCCGCTGCCGGTACGCCAGCGAGCAGTGCGCCGCGGAGATGCCTGAGTTCAAAGAGGTGTCCAAAGGACACTTCGTCGCCTGCCATAAGACCGCCGAGGTCAATTAATCTGTTTCAACATGCACCCGGGTACGCCCGCGCGCATTTTGAAAAATAATACAAAGCTGAGCAAAACCAAAAGCTAAGCGACAACTGAAAGGAAGGAAAAAAACAAAATGAAGAAGATTCTGTCTCTGATCCTGGCGCTGGTCATGGTGCTGAGCCTGGCCGCCTGTGGGAACAGCCAGAGCTCCAACGCATCCAACCCCGGCAACAGCAATTCCAGCAGTTCCAACTCCAGCGGCTCCAGCTCCGGCACATCCGGCTCCAACGAATCCGGCGGCCCCAGCTCCATCGCCGTGAGCATCGCATCCGAGCCCGATACCATCGACCCCGCGCTCAACTCCGCCGTTGACGGCGCGACTCTGGTTTCCCATCTGTTCTCCGGCCTGGCCAAGTGGGCTCAGGATGCCAACGGCAACCTGGAAATCGTGGCCGACGCCGCTGAGGAGCTCATCGAGGGCGTTGTCGGCGCTGATGGCAAAGTCACTTACACCTACACCATCAAGGACGGCGTGACCTGGTCCGACGGACAGCCTGTCACCGCCGGTGACTTTGAGTTTGCCTGGAACCGCGCCGCCGGCGTCGATCTGGCCGCCGACTACGGCTACATGTTCGAGGTCGTTGACGGCTATGCCGAAATCTGGGAGACTGATGATGCCGGCAATTTCGTCAACCCCGACGCCAAGCTGAACGTCCACGCTCTGGACGATAAGACCCTCGAGGTCACTCTGGCCAACGCCGTGGCTTACTGGGATGAGCTGCTGGCCTTCCCGACCTACTTCCCCGTGCGCGAGGATGTGGTTGCCAACGATGCCTGGGCCACCGACCCCTCCACCTATGTCTCCAACGGCGCCTACACGATGACCGGCTGGGATCACAACAGCGTCATCACCATGGAGAAGAGCCCGTACTATCATGACACCGACTCCATCCTCATGGACAAGATTGAGTTCTATCTGTCCGACGACGCCAACAACATGCTTACCAACTTCCAGAACGGCACCTGGCTGCTCATCGACGATGTCCCCACCAACGAGATCGCCAGCCTGAAGGCCAACTATCCCGACGAGTTTGTGGTTGCCGGCCAGATAGGCACCTACTACACCTGCTGGAATGTCAACGAGGACATTCTGCCTGCTTCCAACACCCTCACCGGCGTTGAGGCCGAGCAGGCCAAGGCTGAGGTTCGCAAGGCCCTTGCTCTGCTGCTTGACCGAAACTACATCGTCGAGGAGATCGGCCAGGCCGGTCAGGTCCCCGCCTCCTCCTTCGTGGCAATGGGCATGACCAACCCCGACGGCAGCCAGTTCTATCAGACCGCCGGCACCAGCAGCAGCTACGACGGCTACTATGATGTCAGCGCTGACGCCCTTGAGTCCAACTATGCCTCCGCCATTGAGACCCTGAAGAAGTATTACGCCTACGATGAGTCTACCGGAATGTTCACCGACTTCCCGTCCGTCACCTACCTGTACAACACCAGCGAGGGCCACAAGGCCATCGGTGAGTACATCCAGGCCGCTCTGGGCTCAGTGGGCATTACCATGAACCTTGAGAACCAGGAGTGGAACACCTTCCTGAACACCCGTAAGAATGGCGACTACTCCATGGCACGCAACGGCTGGCTGGCCGACTACAACGATCCTATCTGCTTCCTGGATATGTGGGTCACCGGCTCCGGCAACAACGACATCCAGTACGGCAAGGGCGACCACGCCAACCTGAAGATGTATGATCTGGATCTGACGGCCTACGGCTATGACACCAAGGTTGAGAACGGCACCTGGTCCGAGACCTATGACGTGCTGATCTCCGCCATCAAGAGCTGCACGGACGACAACAACCGCTATGCCATGATGCACATTGCCGAGGATATGCTCATGGACACCGGCTGCATTGTGCCTCTGTACTTCTACACCGACATCTACATGCTCGATGACAGTGTCCACGGCTTCTTCTCCAACCCCCTGGGCTACAAGTACTTCATGTACTGCACCATCGACTGATAAGCAAAAACGAACTTCCGGCCGGCAGTATAAGCTGCCGGCCGGTTTTTATCACTTCGCCCCTTCGCGCACGTATAATCCCTGGAGTCATAGGCGCTGATGCAGGTGCGCAGGGGGCGTCCTCCAGCATGCTCCGGGATTTTGCTGTCGAAAGCTGCCCCGCTTTAGCGGGGCCGATGTGGAACCCCTTAATAGAGTTCCGCATACCCTTCTTGATTTTTTGAACTTGAATTGTCAAGACAAGTGCAACGAAAGAGAGAAATGGACTTCGGTGGAGGTTCTAAACCCGAGAGTTTTTCTGGGACGAAGGTTCAACTCGTCCTCAACGTTC
>JAMPGF010000081.1 GCA_023664105.1 Butyricicoccus sp.
TCTTAAAAAGAGCAAATCCGACAAATTCCTTGTCGAAATTTGTCGGATTAGCTGGTGCGAGAGAGGAGACTTGAACTCCCACGTCAGTTGACACACGCCCCTCAAACGTGCCTGTCTACCGGTTCCAGCACTCTCGCATATTTCGCCCGGCACATTTGCGCCGGACGCGAGTGTTATTATAGCAGAATAATTCGATTTGTCAATATGGTTTTTGCTTTTTTTCGCACTGTCTTACAAAAAATGAAAAGGCATGGGTGAAAGAGCTTGAAAAAAATTATGTAGGTGATATAATACTAAGGTTAAAATATACTGTCAGGGAGGTTATTAGCAAAAATGGCAAAGAAACAGTTCAAAGCGGAGTCGAAGCGTCTGCTGGATTTGATGGTCAACTCAATATATACGCACAAGGAGATTTTCCTGCGCGAGATAATCTCCAACGCTTCCGACGCGATAGACAAGCTGTGTTACCAGTCGCTGACCGACGACGGCGTGGGCCTTGAGCGCGGGGACTTCCGTATTCGCGTGACGGCGGACAAGGACGCCGGTACGCTCACCGTTTCCGACAACGGCATCGGCATGAGCCGCGAGGACATGGAATCCAACCTCGGCGTCATCGCCAGAAGCGGCTCGTTCAAATTCAAAAGCGAGTTGGGCGAGGACGCGGAGAAGGCAGACATCGACATTATCGGCCAGTTCGGCGTGGGCTTTTACTCCGCGTTTATGGTTGCGGACAGGGTTACCGTGATATCCAGGGCCTACGGCGCGGAAACAGCGTCGGTGTGGGAGAGCACGGGCGCCGACGGCTACACGATTTCCGACGGGGAGCGCGACGCCGCGGGCACTGACGTTATCATGCATATAAAGCCCGACGGCGAGGAGGAGAAGTACCGCCAGTACCTCGAGTCCTGGCGGTTGAAGGAGCTCATTAAGAAATATTCCGACTATGTGCGCTGGCCCATAGTCATGGATGTGGAGCACTACGAGCAGCAGGAGACCGGAGAGACCGACGAAAACGGCGAGCCGAAGCTGGACTATGTACCCGTCATGCGCGAGGAGACCGTAAACAGCATGGTGCCCATCTGGCAGCGTGCGAAAAGCGAGGTCTCCGACGAGGACTGCATGAAGTTCTACAATGAGAAGTTCCACGACGGAGAGGACCCGCTCTCGGTTATCCGCGTCAACGCCGAGGGAATGGTGTCCTACAAGGCGATGCTGTTTATCCCCGCGCGCGCGCCGTATGACTACTACACACGCGACTATAAGCCCGGCCTTGAGCTGTACAGCAGCGGTGTTATGATAATGGACCGCTGCGCCGATCTGCTGCCGGAGTGCTTCCGCTTTGTGCGCGGCGTGGTGGACTCGCCCGACCTGTCGCTGAACATCTCCCGCGAGCTGCTTCAGCACGACCGCCAGCTGAAGATAATCGCCGGCAACCTTGAAAAGAAAATAAAGTCCGAGCTGAAAAAGCTGCTGGAAAACGACAGGGAGAAGTACGCGAAATTCTGGAAAAGCTTCGGACCCCAGATAAAATACGGCGTTGTCGGCGACTACGGCATGAAGAAGGACCAGCTCAAGGATCTGCTCGTTTACGAGGGCAGCCACGGCGAGGGCCTTGTTTCCCTGGACGAGTATGCAAAAATGATGCCTGAAAGTCAAAAATATATATATTACGCGGCGGGGGAGAGCACCCAGCGCGCGTCAAAGCTGCCCCAGAGCGAGCAGGTGCTCGACGCGGGCTTCAATCTGCTGTACATGACTGAGGACGTGGACGAGTTCGTCGTGCAGCTTTTAGGCGAGTACGAGGGGAAGAAATTCTGCAATGTCAGCTCCGACGATTTGGGCCTGGAGACCGACGTGCAGAAGGCCGACACCGAGCGCAAGGAAGAGGAAAACCGCGATCTGCTGGACTTCGTGAAGGAGAGCCTTGACGGACAGGTGGAGAGCGTGAAGCTTTCCCACAAGCTCAAGAGCCATCCCGTGTGCCTGACAACAGAGGGGGACATCACCCTTGAGGTGGAGAAGTACTTCAACAGCCTGCCCATGCAGGCCCAGCAGCCCATAAAGGCCAAAAAGGTTCTCGAGCTCAACGGCGGGCATCCCGCCTTTGAGGCGCTGAAAACGGCCTATGGCGAGGATAAGGAAAAGGCGAAGGCCATGTCGAAAATCCTGCTCGGACAGGCCAAGCTCATCGCCGGGCTCCCGCTCGACGATCCGTCGGCCTATGCGGAGCTGGTGTGCGGACTGTTTTAATTAGTCTTAACTTGTTGACATAATCCCCAAAATATTATATTCTATAAGGGCCACGCAAAAGCGGTAATGCCGCTTTTGCGTGCAGGGCTGACTAACCGGAGAGGTGGACATGGAAAAGAAGCTGGGCGTATATATTCACATACCCTTCTGCGCGTCGAAATGCGCCTACTGCGACTTCTACTCTCTGGCAGGCTGCGAAAAGCTCATGCCGAGGTATCACGCCGCGATGCTTGAGCACATAAGGGCCTCGTCGGTGCAGCTTCAGCAGTTTTTTGTGGACACGGTGTACTTCGGCGGCGGCACACCGAGCTTTTACGGAGCGAGAAAGCTCATGGAGCTTTTCAATGAGCTCAAGCGCTGTGGCCTGGTGTATAAAACCGCCGAGGTGACGGTCGAGTGCAACCCCGACAGCATGAAGCGGCATGATTTGGACATAATGCTCGAGGCGGGGGTCAACCGCCTGTCCATAGGCGCACAGTCGGCCAACGACGATATACTCAAGATAATCGGCCGCCGGCACAACTGGCTCCAGGTTGAAACGGCGATGAAAAACGCCAGAAACGCCGGCTTTGAAAACCTCAGCCTCGATCTTATTTACGGCCTGCCCAGCCAGACGAAGGCCGACTGGGCTGACACGCTGGCCAGGGCTATCGCCCTCAAGCCGGAGCACATCTCCTGCTACGGACTCAAGCTTGAAGAGGGTACGCCAATGTACAGCTATAAGGATTCGCCCTTTTTGCCGGACGACGACGAGCAGGCGGACATGTACCTGTACACCGTGGAAACGCTCGAGCGCTTCGGCTACAGGCAGTATGAGGTGAGCAACTTCGCCCAGCGCGGGAAAGAGTCGCGCCACAACCTGAAATACTGGCACCTGCGCGATTACATAGGCTTCGGGCCGGGGGCGCACTCCTTTGTAAACGGCATACGCTACAGCTATGTCAGGGATCTGCAAAGGTACATAAGAGGCATTCAAAATGAGGATACTATCATAGACGAATATGAGAAGATTGGCCCGCTTGAGCGCGCGGCGGAGTATATCATGCTGGGCATGAGGACGATACGCGGCATAAGCGAGAAGGAGTACCACCGTTATTACCGGAGCAGCTTCGAGCCGATGGAGGAGCTGTTAAAGGAGTACGAGTACAAGGGCTGGGCCAAGTGCGAAAACGAGCGCTGGAGCTTCACGCCCTCGGGCTTTCTGCTGTCGAATCTGCTTATCGGGCTTCTGCTCGACAAGCAGGGCGAGTACAAGGCGGCGGGGAACCCGTGGATAGACACAATGGATATGTTTGTTGAGAAGACCGAGCTTCCCGAGGGCGACGAGGTTTTCTATTACAGCAAAAGAGACAAATAACCACCTAATAGAAAACACGGACGGGAGCGAAAAAATGAAATTATCAGGCAACAGCGGCGGAGAAGAGCGCAGGCACAAGCCGGAAAAAACGTCCCGCAGGGACAGGAAAACGGGCAGAGAGCGCGCTCCCGGAAGCGGGGCGAATCAGGGAAAGATAATCGCGGCCGTACTGGCAATCGCCGCCGCGGCGGCGGCCCTGGCTGTGGCCGTGGGCGTTATCGCGATAAACAGGATAGACACGGTATTTCCGAACGTAAGGATCGACGGTATGGAGATAGGCGGCATGAGCGAGACTCAGCTTTTGCAGCTGCTCATGGACGAGGGCTATGAGGACACCGGCGACGCCGCGGTGACGGTGAAGCTGCCGCTGGACTATGAGCTCACCGTCAGTGCCGCGGATGTGTGCACGGCGGCGGACGCGGCCGGCATGGTGGACAGCGTCATGAACGCCTGCCATGAGGGCTCGGCTATGACGGTTGCTGTGCGCTATATGCGCTGTAAGCTCGGCGGGTTGAATTTTGAGAGCAACGTGGGCATCAGCGTGGACAAGGACGCGGTTCAGGCGGCGGTCGAAAACGTGGTCAAGGAGCTCAAGCTGGAGCTGCTCAGCTCGGAGATGAGCGTGGGCGAGGACAGTATCAGGATAATGAAGGGCGCTTCGGACGTGAAAATCGACCCCAACGAGATATGCACGCTGATAACCAATGCCTTCCTCAGCGAAAACTATGAGACGATAGTTTATGACGCCGAGGTGAGCGGCGACAGCAAAATAGATCTGCAAAAGGTCTACGACATGGTGTACAGCGAGCCAGCTGACGCGGTGTACGACCCGGAGACGGGGGAGGTAAAGCCCGAGACCGTGGGAGTCAGCTTCGACATGGACGAGGCCGCGCGCCTGTGGGACGGGGCGAGGTACGGCGATGAGGTTATAATACCTCTGATACTCACCCAGCCGGAGGTGAACGCCGAGCAGCTTGAGAGTATGCTCTTCAGCTTCTGCTTCTGCTCGAAGGCCACAAGCCTCGCGGGCAGCGGCGCCAACAGAATAAACAACGTCACCAAGGCCGCCGAGGCCATAAACGGCAAAATACTCATGCCGGGGGACGAGTTTTCCTACAACGATGTCGTCGGCAAGCGCACCGCGGAGCGGGGTTACCTCCCGGCGGGAGCCTACTCCGGAAACGAGACGGTTCAGGAGTATGGCGGCGGCATCTGCCAGGTGTCGTCCACGCTGTATTACTGCGCGCTGTACGCCAATTTGAAGATCACCGACAGAACCTGCCACAATCTGCCCGTGTACTATCTGCCCGCAGGCCTGGACGCCACGGTGTCCTGGGGCGGGCCGGAGTTCAAGTTCGTCAACGACCGCAACTACCCCGTGAAGATCGTCGCCTTTGTCGAGGGCAGGGAAGTTACGGTGGAGATGTGGGGCACGGACGAGGACGGCAGCTATGTGGACATGACCTACGGTACCTATCAGATCTTTGACCAGGAATATACCGATGTGGCTATCGGTTACAGGGCCGTGACCTACCGCAATGTTTACGACAAGGACGGCAATCTCCTGAGCAGGAACCAGGAGGCTGTGAGCACTTATAACTACCACCCCGAGGACATCAAGTGGCCGGAGGAAAGCCAGGAGCCGGAGGTCACTCCGACGCCTGAGCCGACGGCGGAACCCGAACCGACGGCGGAGCCCGAGCCGACGCCGCCGGTGGAGCCTGAGGTACCGGTGACGACAACCGAGCCGGAAGTCACCCCGCCGCCGGAGCCGGAGCCGATAGAGCCGGAACCCGAACCTGAGCCGGAACCTGAGCCGGAACCCGTCGAGCCGGTGGACAACAACGTGGGATTTATATAAGCTACATAGAAAATGGGCGGCAGAACGCCCGGGAGGTTAATAAATGGACAGAGACAGCAAAAAGACGTTTTATATCACGACGCCTATCTACTATCCCTCGGATAAGCTGCACATCGGCCACACCTACTGCACCGTCGCCACGGACGCCATAGCGCGCTACAAGCGCCTTTGCGGCTGCGACGTGATGTTCCTCACCGGAACGGATGAGCACGGGCAGAAGATCGAGGAAAAGGCCAAACAGGCGGGCGTGACGCCCCAGCAGTTCGTTGACAGCATTGTCGAGGGCAGGGGCGGCATCTGCGACCTGTGGAAGCTGATGAACATCTCCAACGACCGCTTCATCCGCACCACGGACGATTACCATGTGCAGGCTGTACAGCGCATCTTCCGCAAGATGTACGACAACGGGGATATTTACAAGGGCAAGTATGTCGGCAAATACTGCACGCCCTGCGAGAGCTTCTGGACCGAGAGTCAGCTTGTGGACGGCAAGTGCCCCGACTGCGGGCGCGAGGTCATTGACGCGGAGGAGGAAGCCTACTTCTTCCGTCTTTCAAAATACGCCGACCGCGTGCGCGAGCTGCTGCTGACCGGGGAATTCCTTGAGCCTGCCAGCCGCGTCAACGAGATGGTTAAGAATTTCATCGATCCGGGGCTGGAGGATCTCTGCGTTTCACGCACCAGCTTCACCTGGGGAATACCGGTGGATTTTGACGAGGGACATGTGGTTTACGTCTGGGTGGACGCGCTGTTCAACTACATGACCGCCCTGGGCTATATGAACGACAGGCACGACGACCTGGCGAAATACTGGCCCGCAGATGTACACATCGTCGGCAAGGAGATTGTGCGCTTCCACTCGATAATCTGGCCAGCCATGCTCATGAGCGTGGGCGAGCCGCTGCCGAAGAAGGTCTACGGCCACGGCTGGCTGGTTATGGACGGCGGCAAGATGAGCAAGTCCAAGGGCAACGTGGTCGACCCCTACCGTCTCGCCGAGCGCTACGGCGTGGACGCGCTGCGCTTTTTCCTGCTGCGCACCTTCCCATTCGGCTCGGACGGAAGCTTCTCAAACGAGCTGCTGATAAACTGCATAAACAACGACCTCGCCAACGACCTCGGCAACCTTGTGTCGCGCAGTACCGCCATGGTGTGCAAGTACTTTGACGGCGTGCTGCCGGAAGACCAGCGCGAGGGAGAGCCCGACGGGGCGCTCATAGAGCTTGCCTCCGGCCTGCGTGACCGCTACGAGCAGCAGATGGAGCGTTTCCAGCTTCAAAACGGCCTTGCCGAGGTGCTCAAGCTTGTCTCCGCGGCGAACAAGTACATTGACGAGACATCCCCGTGGGTGCTGGCGAAGTACGGGGACGAGCGTGACCGTCTGGCACGGGTGATGTACAATCTGCTGGAGGCCTGCCGTATTGCGGCGGTGCTTTTGAAGCCGTTTATGCCTGAAAGCTGCGAGAAGATTTTCAGGCAGATTGGCACCGGGGCTGATGTGCAGACCTGGGAGAGCGCCGGAGTCTGGGGAAGCCTGCCCGCGTGCACCCGTGTTGTAAAGGGTGAGGTGCTTTTCCCGAGAATCGATGTGAAGAAGGAGCTCGGGGAGCTGGAAAAAATGAACGCCGAGGCACAGGCGCCGGAGTGCGAGCCGGTGCTGCCGGACGTGACGATTGACGAGTTTGCCAAGTGCGATATGCGCGTGTGCAAGGTGCTATCCTGTGAGGCCGTGAAGAAGAGCGAGAAGCTGCTGAAATTCACCCTCAACGACGGCAGCGGCACCCCGCGCCAGATACTCTCCGGCATTCACAAATTCTATGAGCCGGAGCAGCTTGCGGGCAAGACGGTGGTCGCCATACTCAACCTGCCGCCGCGCAAGCTGATGGGCCTTGAGTCCAACGGAATGCTCCTGTCCGCCGCGCGCGAGGAAAACGGCGAGGAGAAGCTGCATCTGATGATGCTCGACGACAGCGTCCCCGCCGGGTACAGGCTCTGCTGATACTTTTTCTCGTAAGAAAAAGTATCCAAAAAGAACTTTTATTTCGCTCTCAACCCGTTGCAAATCCAGGATCTAACGCACGGTAACGCTATTGCGTTTATAGCCGGGGAATAGTATGGCATGCAAAAAGTTCGCGGACGCACAGTATCCACGGGCTTTTTGATTTATACTAAACCCTGATAAAAGCTCCAAGAGCTTTTTCCCCAAAGGGGATGCGGCATCCCTAAGGCGGCGCGCCGCACTTTGCGCGGCGCGAGCGCGCGTAGCACGCGGAATTCTCGATTGAACTTTCAATCGAGAATTAGTATTAGCGCGCTTTCCGATGCCTGTTCGCATTATTTGACCGGGCCTGTCATATCATGTACAGAGACTTTTCAAGGAGGGCTTACACATGTCATATGAAGAAAACAGGAAAAGCGCACAGAGGCCCCACAGCGTTATTATGGAGGAGAGAAAAAAGCTCTCTGTTTCCGGCGTGGAGGACGTCGAGAGCTTTGACGATACTGAGATAGTCATGCGCACGGTGTGCGGCGACCTCATCATCCGGGGCAGCGAGCTGCAAATTGACAAGCTCAGCCTGGACACCGGCGACGTGAACGTCATGGGAGTCATTTCTGAGCTGAACTATGAGGAGACCGCGCCGTCCGGCAGCCTGTGGACGAAGCTGTTCCACTAAAGCGTGGAAAGCCCCATAAGCGGACAGATACTTGAAGCTGCGGCCACACTGCTCGTTGGAGTCGTGCTGGGAATGATATACGATGTGCTGCGCGTGATAAGGACCCGCTCGGGAGCTCTGGCTGTTTCGCTGCTGGCGGATGTGCTTTTCTGCGTCATCGCAGGAGCGGCGCTGTTCCTGATTGGAATGGGCCCGGGAAGGGGAGAGCTGAGGCTGTACATGCCGGCGGCTGCCCTTGCCGGGGGAATGCTCTACCTGTGTTTTTTCGGAGTATATGTGCGCCGTTTCATCTCACTTGCGCTCGACGCACTGCGCCGCACCGTGAGGGTTTTGCTGTTCCCTCTCAGGAAAATCCGGGACGCCGTCAAAAAAATTTGGGAAATTTCAAAAAACATCTTTTCAAGGATTAAAAAATGGGTTACAATAATAAAGTCTAAGGTCAGCGGCTTGCATGCGCGTCGTATACGGGACAGGAAGGCCCGCGCGGAGGATTACGATGAAGTTCAAGAGATCCGGTATAGTTATCAAGATAGTAATTCTGGCGCTCATTGTATACGCTACTATCAGCCTCGTGACGGCGAAGGGGAAGATATCCCAGGCAATGGCGGACCAGCAGCAGCTTCAAAAGCAGGTAGACGAAGCGCTTGAGCAAAACGCGGCTCTGCAATATGATATCGACCACGCCGGCGACGACGAGACGATAGAGGGCATCGCCAGAAGCAAGCTCGGGCTGGTCAAGCCGGGGGAAAAGATATTTTTTGATGTAAGCGGCTGAGAGAAAAAAAGAAAAACACAGAGAGGGCACAAATGCGTTTTGAGGTAGGAAGAGTACTGGAAGGAAAGGTAACGGGCATAACAAAGTTCGGAGCCTTTATCGCGCTGCCGGACGGGAAAAGCGGAATGGTACATATCTCCGAGGTGGCGAATACCTATGTAAATGACATCCATGACCACCTGTCCGACGGGCAGACAGTAAAGGTTAAGGTGCTCAGCGTGACGCCGGAGGGGAAGATAAACCTCTCTATAAAGAGCGCGGAGCCGCGCGAACGCGGCGCTCGCGCCCCGGTGCGCGAGC
>JAMPGF010000082.1 GCA_023664105.1 Butyricicoccus sp.
GAGCAGCCTGCCGAGCCGGTGCCGGAGCAGCCTGCCGAGCCGGTGCCGGAAGCGCCTCCGGCGGAGGCACCCGCCGCTGACGGGTGAGGCAAAGCATCTCCCCCGCGCTTTGCGCGGGGGAGATGCCGGCTAAATACGCGGAAGGAAGTTGAAGAAATGATTGCCGTATTTGTGAACATGGCTGCCGTTATTCTGGGCAGTACGCTCGGGATCGTTTTCAGAAGCAGGATCAAGCAAAAATACATATCATCTGTTATCACGGCGCTGGGGCTGGTGACTATCGTGATCGGCATTGTCAGCGCGATTGATACGGAGAATCTGCTGTGCGTGATAATCTGCATGGCGCTGGGTACGGTGCTGGGCGAGATCCTGCGCATCGACGACAGGATCGAAGGCGCGGGGGATTTCGTCAAGGACAGGCTTTTGCGCGGAAGGGTGAAGGAGAGCCGCTTTACCGAGGGCTTTGTCTCGGCGTGTATTCTGTTTTGCGTGGGCTCGATGACCATTATGGGCTCGTTTGAAGCGGGGATTAACGGCGATTGCAGCATTATCTATGCCAAGAGCACGCTGGATCTTGTCTCATCCACGGCCTTCGGCGCGGCGATGGGCATTGGCGTGACATTCTCCGCGGTGTTTATTCTTCTGTTCCAGTGCGGGCTGACACTGCTGGCAGGGGCGCTTTCCCCGCTGCTGAGCGCCGGGGTAGTCACGGAGATGTCCGCCGCCGGGGGCGCGATACTCATCGGCATGGGGATAAACATGCTTGAGCTGTCGGAAAAGCGCATTAAGGTGGCAAACATGCTTCCGGCGGTGTTCCTGCCCATCGCTTTCGTGCCGCTGTATAACTGGATAGCGGGGCTGCTCGCGGGATGAAAAGGCATACGATATACATACTCGCGGCGGGCACGCTCTGGGGCTTCATGGGCGTTTTCGTGCGGGCGCTGGCGAAAATAGGCATAAGCTCCACGGGGGCGATCATGCTGCGCTGCGGACTCGCCGCGGTGATGCTGGCTGTGACGATCCTGATAAGGGACAGGCGGCTTTTCGCCGTCAGGCTCCGGGACTTCTGGTGCTTTATCGGAACGGGGCTGTTCTCGCTGCTGTTTTTTTCCTACTGCTATTTCACGAGCATGGACTGTCTCGACCTGGGCACGGCGGCGGTGCTGCTGTACACCGCGCCGTCGATCGTGATGATCCTCTCGCGCTTTGTTTTCGGGGAAAAGCTCACGGGGGTGAAGGCGCTGGCGCTGGGGCTGGCCTTCGCCGGGTGCTGCCTTGTCTCGGGCGCGGGCGCGGATACGCAGATTTCCGCGCGGGGCGTGCTGCTGGGGCTCGGCTCGGGACTGGGCTACGCGCTGTACAGCATTTTCGCGCGGCTGGCTATGAACAGGGGCTACGGAAGCTTGACCATCAGCTTTTACACGAGCCTGCTGGCCGCCGTGGGAGCGGCGGCGGTTTGGGGCACCGGGGAGGCGGCGCTGATGTTTGCCTCGACGCAAAACGCGCTGCTGTGCATCGCCACGGCGGCGGTGACGTTTTATCTGCCTTATCTGCTGTATACCAGCGGGCTTGAGGGCGTGGAGACGGGGCGCGCGTCGATTATGGCGTCGGTGGAGCCGGTTGTGGCGACGGCCTGTGGGATACTGATTTTCCATGAAACACTGACGGCGTTTTCCGCCTGCGGCACGCTGCTCGTGCTCGGCGCGATCGTGCTGCTGAACGTTAGGCCGCGCCGGGGAGGAAAGAATTTGGCATAATTTGCACGCCCACAGCATATCATATTGAGAACCTTTATTTATCAGCAAAATGTAAAGGAGATCAATCATGAATGCTTTTTTCAGAAGAATGCTGCCGCTTTTCGCGCTGCTGCTTACCGTGGTGATGGCCGTTTCGGCGGCGCCCGCCGTCAGCGCGGACGAGGCGGACGAGAAACCGCTTTACACCGACGCGGACGCGCAGTATATCGCCAGGACTATCTGGGGCGAGGCGCGCGGCTGCTCCAAGATTGAGCAGGCCGCAGTGGCGTGGTGCATACTCAACCGGGTGGACAACGAAAACCCGTATTTTCCCGACACGATTGCCGGCGTGGTAAAGCAGCCGAGCCAGTTTTCCGGCTACAGCAGGAATAATCCTGTGGAGGATGAGCTGCTCGAGCTTGCCAACGACGTGCTCGAGCGCTGGGAGCAGGAGAAGAACGGCGAGACAGACGTAGGGCGCGTGCTGCCGGAGCGATATCTGTACTTTGGCGGCAACGGCAGGCATAACCGCTTCCGTACGCAGAGCGGGTGGAACGATATTTGGGACTGGAGCTGCGAGAATCCTTATGAGGTTATCGAGGACGCGCAGTAAAAAAGTTTCGTCAACCTTTTCAATGGCTGCGGGGTCCAGAGGCGCGGCGAAGCCGCTTCGCTGGGCTTCGCCGCGAGTAACGGGGGGATTTTTTGGCTTCCCATCGGCCCCGCTAACGCGGGGCCGCCTTGTGCTGCGCACGCTCGCGCCGCGCCGTCTGCTGTGCATGGATATCCGTAAGGCGGCGAAGCCGCCAACGGCTATCTCATCATTAAAACCCTGATAAAAAGCTCTTGGAGCTTTTTATCAGGGTTTAGTATAAGTACCAGAGATTGATCAGAGGAATCCAGCCGCACAGGGCCGCCAGCACGCGATGCTTGATGCCAAGCTGCACGGAGGTGAGGCAAGGCGCTGTATGCGTTTGGTCGGCGCGGTTTTGGGCAGGGGCGGATATTGACAAGGGCGAAGAGCGCCAGCGCCACGGGCCGGAGCCATTCGGTGCTGAACGACGCGGGAAAGGCGAGGGAGCAGCCAGGCCAGCGGCATGAGGTTGACCGCGGCGAGCAGGAACAGGACATAAACCGTCCGTCTTACATATTTCATGGGAAACACCTCTTTTTTCCATAGTAGCCGTTTGAGGCAATTTTGCCAAGCTTGCGGATATTTTACAGGTTTGCTTGCATTTTCCAGAGATATAAAGTATAATGGAAAATAAGTATAAAAGGGGGCGCGGAAATGAGCGAGGCGGTGAGGATCTGGAACGGGCTGGACTGGTCGGTATTGTACGGTCTGCTGGCGGCCATCATACCCTCGCTGCTGTGCATAACGCTCCATGAGCTGGCCCACGGCTGGGCCGCGTACAAGCTCGGCGACAACACCGCAAAGGAGCGCGGACGGCTGACGCTCAACCCGCTCAAGCACATCGACCCCATCGGTCTGGTGATGATGATTGCCCTGCGCTTCGGCTGGGCAAAGCCTGTGCCGGTGGATATGCGCAATTTTAAAAATCCCAAGCAGGGCATGGCGATTACGGCGCTGGCGGGGCCGCTGTGCAACCTGCTGCTGAGCTGTGCGCTGCTGCTTATCTACGGGCTTATCTTCCTGCCGCTCAGCCGCATGGGCGGGGCCTTTGCCGATTTTCTGCTGGACACCGTGTCCACCGCATCGTATATCAGCCTTGCGCTGGCGGTGTTCAATATTATCCCTATCCCGCCGCTGGACGGGTCGAAGGTGCTGTTCTCTCTGCTCAGCGAGGAGAGCTACTGGAAGCTCATGCGATATGAGCGTTACGGCATGTATCTGCTGGTGCTGGTCATGGTGACGGGCGTGCTGCGCGCGCCGCTGGCGGGCGTGACAGAATTTTTGTACCTGAGGCTTTTCAACATAGCGGAGCTTGCATATGAGCTGACGCTGGGATTTTGACGGGAGCAGCGGGACGTTTTTTATGGAACCGACATATCATCTCGAGGGAGTGATCCGCAGCAAGGAGGAAATGGAGGACTTTGAAGGGCCTCTTAACCTCATTTTGATGCTCCTGTCGAAAAACAAAATTGAGATACGCGACATACAGATTTCCGAGATCCTTGAGCAGTACCTGGCCTATCTGGCGGAGATGGAGGCCATGGACCTGGAGGTCGCCAGCGAGTTTGTCCAGATGGCGGCGCATCTGCTGTACATTAAGACGAAAATGCTGCTGTCCTCACAGGAGGAGGTGTCCGAGCTGGAGCTGCTGCTGACCTCGCTTGAGCAGCTCAAGGCAAAGGACGCCTACGCGGGGATAAAGGAGCTTGCCCCGCTGCTGGGGGAGGCGTCGAGGCGCGGCTTTCTGCTGCACACAAGGTTGCCGGAGCCGCTGCCGAGCGTGGGCGAGTACTGCTACAGCCATGAGGGCCATGAGCTTTTGCGCGCGCTGTCGAACGTCTTTTTGCGCTCGCGCCTCGGG
Organism: Butyricicoccus sp.; assembly: GCA_023664105.1. Classification (GTDB taxonomy): domain Bacteria; phylum Bacillota; class Clostridia; order Oscillospirales; family Oscillospiraceae; genus JAMPGF01. The sequence continues at coordinate 4,232 of JAMPGF010000082.1, forward strand.
CCCGAGGCGGAGGAGGAAGAGCCGGAGCGGAGACGGCGTATAGTGCCGCGGCGCATTGTGTATAATGTCCGCGACAAGAGCCGGGAAATTTTGGAGCGCTTTCGCGGCGCCGAGCGGCTGAGGCTGGGGCGGCTTTACGCCGAGAGCCGGAGCCGCAGCGAGGTGGTGGCGGTGTTTATCTCCGTGCTGGAGCTGTGCCGCATGGGTGAGCTTGCCCTGAGCTTCGAGGACGAGGAAATCGTGCTCAGCTTCGCCGGAGAGAGCGTGGACGCGGCGATTGAGGCCGTGTCATGAGAGTTTGGGAATAAGCGGGTTTTTACATGGATGAAGAAAGACTGATTGCCGGAGTGGAGGCTGTGCTGTTTGCCGCGGGCGACCCTGTTCCGGTCGAGCGGCTGGCGCAGGTGCTGGGTGCGGAGACGGACGCGGTGCTCGCCGCGGCGAAGAAGCTGGCTGACCGGTACAGCTATGAGCAGCGGGGAATAAGGCTGCTGAGGCTGGGAGATAAGCTGCAAATGTGCTCGTCCCCGGACTTTTCGCGGGAGATAAGCGCCGCGCTGGAGCAGAGAAAGCCCCCGCGCCTGTCCCCTGCCGCGCTGGAGGTGCTGGCGATAGTGGCGTATTACCAGCCCGTCACGCGCGCGTACATCGACCAGCTGCGCGGGGTGGACAGCTCCTACACCGTCGGTATGCTCATCGAGCGCGGGCTTATCGAGCCCGGCGGGAAGCTGGAGGTGCCGGGCCGCCCGTCGTTCTACCGCACGGGGGACGCGTTTCTGCGCACGATGGGGATAAGCGACTTGTCCGAGCTGCCGGAGCTGCCGGATTTGAGCACGGACGAGGGGATCATCGCCCTGCAAAACAAGATTGACGAGCTTCAGTCCGGCGTGCCGGACGGTCAGATGAGGATTGACGGGGAACAGTGAGACACCGACGAGGAAAGGGGGAGTGAGCGTTGACCGCCCTGTGGATAATTCTGGCGATATTAATACTTCTGCTGCTCCTGCCCGTGGGAGTGGACGCGGCTTTTCTGGGCGGGGTTTTCTCCCTTGCCGTGAAGGCGGGGCCGCTGAAGATACGTATTCTTCCGGCAAAGCCGAAAAAGCCCAAAATGAAGAAGCCGAAAAAGAAGAAGGATAAAAAGGAAGAGAGCGCAAAGCCTAAACAGAAGCTGACGCTTGAGGATATAAAGAGCATCGCGCGCCTGGCGCTGAAGGCGCTGTCGCGGCTGCGGCGGTTTTTGAGCATTGATGTGCTCGAGCTGTACCTTCGCGTGGGCGGGGGCGACCCGTATGACACGGTGAAGCAATACGGCGCGATAAACGCCGCGCTGGGTGCGGCGCTGCCGTATGTGCACGGGGCGTTTAAGATTAAAAAGCAGGATATACAAACGGCGATAGATTTCTCCGAGGAGAAGCTGAGCGCGGACGCGCACATTGCCGCGACGTATCAGATTTGGGAAATACTGTGCATAGCCTTCTGCGTGCTGGGCTCGCTCATCGTGTGGCTGGTCAGGCGCAAAAAGCGCGCGAGGGCCGAGGCGAAGGCGCATGGCACGGATAAGAATAAAAAACAGGCGAAGGCCGCGGACGAAATGGACGAAAAAGCGGAGAACGCTGAAAAGAAAGGAAGCTGATTATGGACAACAACAGCAACATCGGAAACCTTATGGAGACCACCATGTCGAAAATACGCGAGATGGTGGACGTGGACACTATCATCGGCACGCCGATAAACACGCCGGACGGGATAATGATAATTCCCATATCCAAGGTCAGCTACGCCTTCGGCGGCGGCGGCGGGGACTACCCTGCCAACAGCAAAAACGGCTTCGGCGGCGGCTCCGGCGCGGGCGTGAAGATCGAGCCGATCGGCTTTCTCGTGGTCAAGGACGGGAATGTGCGCATGGTGAACATCACGCCGCCTGCCGCGAATACGGTCGACCGCGTGATCGAGAAGGCCCCCGAGCTGGTTGAGCTGGTTGAGGACCTGATCGACAAGCATAAGAAGGACAAGGACGAGGCATAAAATAGCTCAGATGGGAATATAATAAGCACTGCCTTATATTTGGGAGGTAGTGCTTATTTATGAAGAAACAAACGATAGCCCTCGCGCTGCTTTTCGCCGCGTTGCTGGCCGGACAGGCCAGCGCCGCGGATATTTCGGCGAAGTCCGCGATAGTTTACGAGCCTGTCACGGGGACGGTGCTGTATGAGAAAAACGCGGACGAGCGTATGCTGGTCGCCAGCACGACGAAGATAATGACGGCGCTGGTCGCGCTGGAAAACTGCGAGCTGGACGAGCAGGTGCCGATAAAGCGGGAATATACGGCGGTGGAGGGCTCGTCAATGTACCTCAAGCCCGGGGAGAGCTATACCATGGAGGAGCTGCTCTACGGGCTGATGCTCGCGTCGGGGAACGACGCGGCGCTGGCTATAGCAGGGCACATCGCCGGAGGGCCGGAGCAGTACGCCGAGTTGATGAACGGCAAGTGCGATGAGCTGGGGCTGGAAAACACCCACTTTACAAATCCCCACGGCTTGGACGACCCCGAGCACTATTCCACGGCGCGGGAGCTTGCGCTGATAACCGCTGCGGCTATGGAAAATGAGACGTTTTGTAAGATCTTCTCGACGGTTACGCGCAGCATAAACGGCGTGAGCTTCAAAAACCACAACAAGCTGCTCACGATCTGCGACGGCTGCACCGGCGGCAAGACCGGATATACGGATGCCGCGGGGCGGATCCTCGTCTCCAGCGCGGAGAGGGGCGGCATGGCGCTTATCTGCGTGACGATATCCGACCCGCAGGACTGGGACGACCACTGCGCGCTGTACGGCGAGTGCTATGAGAAATTCCGCTTCGTCCCGGCGCTGAAGGCGGATTCCTCGCGCGTTAGCGTCGTCTCCGGGACAAGCGAGTATGTCGCGCTCCGGGCGGACGTCGGAGGGGTCGTCGTTCCGGCGGGAAGCGCGGTGACGACGGAGACCTTTCTGCCCAGCTTCGTATTTGCCCCCGTGAGGGCCGGGGAGCGCGCGGGGGAGGTCCACATCAGCGTCGACGGGGACAAGCTGGTGATACCCGTGACGTATTCCCAGACAGTGTTTATTGACGGCAGCATCCCGCTCACGCCATGGGAGCGCTTCAAGCGCGCCTGGTACATGGCCTCAAGCTACGGCGTGTACTATCCGTCCGTGGGCTAAGAGCGGCATTTGGGGAGGCACCAATGCGTCAGAGACTGCAAAAGATAATATCCGCCTCCGGCGCGGCCTCGCGCCGGGCGGCGGAGGAGCTGATAAGCTCCGGGCGCGTCACGGTCAACGGCGCTGTCGCTGAGCTTGGCATGAGCGCCGACCCGGACACGGACACCGTATGCCTCGACGGGCGCGCGCTGCGCCCGGTGCGGGCGCACACATACATAATGCTCAACAAGCCGCGCGGCTATGTCACCACAATGAGCGACGAGCGCGGGAGAAAAACCGCCGCTCAGCTGGTCGCGGACGCGCCCGCGCGGGTGCTGCCCGTTGGGCGGCTGGACCTCTACTCCGAGGGCCTGCTGCTCATGACGGATGACGGAGAGCTGATAAACCGCATGACCCACCCCTCGCACGGGGTGGAAAAAACCTATGAGACGACCGTGTCCGGCGCCGGTCTGGCCCAGGCGCTGCCCGTGCTGCGCTCGGCGCTGGTCATCGACGGGCAGCAAATACGCCCGGCGCGGGTGGAGCTGCTGGATGAGCGCGGGGAGCGCTCTGTCCTTCGCATCACCATAAGCCAGGGGCTGAACCGGCAGGTCAGGAAGATGTGCGCCGCGGCGGGGCTTCGCGTGCACCGGCTGCGCCGGGTGTCCGAAGGGCCGCTGGAACTCGGCTCTCTTGCTCCGGGACGCTGGCGCGCACTCACGGAAAATGAAATTGAAGAGCTCAAAAGAATCATTTAGGCAGGATATATTTTCAAAACCTTCAAATTTTTGGATTTTTTGCTGATTTACAGTAAATCCTCTTGCATTTTCTGAATGTGAACGCTATTATATACTTTGCCCGGAGGGGCAAAGTATATTTTTTAGAGGGAATAAAATGGAAAAGGATATTCTGGCGCTTCTGGCGAACGGGAACGGCGGGTTCTCAAAAGGCCAGAAGCGCATAGCCCAGTATATTCTGGACAATTACGATAAGGCCGCGTTTATGACGGCCGGACGACTGGGAGAGACCGTGGGGGTCAGCGAGTCGACGGTGGTGCGCTTCGCCGCCGAGCTGGGCTACGACGGCTACCCAAGCATGAGAAAGGCTCTTCAGGAGATGATACGCTCGCGCCTGACAAGCGTGCAGCGTATCGAGGTCGCGCGCCAGACGCTTAACACCGACAATCTGATCCGCTCAGTGATAAGCGCGGACTCGGAGACGCTGGAGATGACCCTGAGCGAGTGCGACAGGGACAGCTTCGACAGGGCGGCGGAGGCGATAATCTCGGCAAAGCGCGTGTATATCGTCGGTATGCGCTCCTCGGCCTGCCTGGCAAATTTCCTGGGCTTTTACTTCAATATCCTGCTGGAAAACGTGTTCATCATCCACGACACCGCGGTCAGCGAGGTGTACGAGCAGATGATGCGCATAAGCGAGGGCGACGTGTTTATTGGCATCAGCTACCCGCGCTATTCCAGCCGAACGCTGAGGGCGATGAGGTTCGCCAAATCCACCGGCGCGTCGGTCATCGGCATTACGGACGCGGACAGCTCGCCCTTCGTCGGCGTAGCGGATACGCTGCTGTACGCCAAGAGCAATATGGTCTCCTTCCTTGACTCGCTTGTGGCGCCGCTGAGCCTGATAAACGCGCTGATCGTCTCCGTGGGCGCGAAGCTGGATACGGATATCGAGAGCACGTTCAACCGCCTTGAGTCGATATGGAGAGATTACGAGGTGTACGAAACCGGTGAAATGTGACACTGCGGTGATCGGC
>JAMPGF010000083.1 GCA_023664105.1 Butyricicoccus sp.
CAGCCCGCTCCCGTGCCACAGCCTGCTCCCGAACCCGCTCCGCAGCCTCAGCAGGCGGCCTCGTCCGCCGACATCGCCGACGCGTTCGAGCGCGGAAAAATCGCGGGGCTCCAGGAGGCCATTATCGCCATAATGGAAAAGAACGGCCCCGTCACCGACCAGACGCGCCGCGACGTCCTTGCCAACGTCTACCACGACTCACTCATAACCTGGGTCAAAAGCTTCCGGTAAACAAAAAAACGGTAAAAAGCGCCCCGGATGGGGCGCTTTTTTCGGCAAAATCGACAAGACTGTGAAAATCCTCGATTTTTGTTGCATATGCTGCTGCAATTTTTGCCGGGATGGGGGCTATGGGTGAGGGGGGATTTTTTTGAAGACTCTACTTCATCTGCTTGCGTCGGGCCAGGTTTACCATGCCGTCCTGCATGTTGTTCAGCTCACGGAGCATCTTGCCCGCGCCGTAGGCCGCGCAGGAAAGCGGATCGTCCACTACCACGGCCTCGATGCCCGTGCGGCTGGTCACAAGCTTGTCCAGGCCCCAGAGCATACTGCCGCCGCCGGACATCACTATGCCGTTTACCGAGATATCCGCCACAAGCTCAGGCGGCGTGCGCTCAAGCACCATGTGCAGCGTCTCAAGAACGATCTCCGTCGGCTCCTCAAGCGCCTCGATCATATCGTCTGAGCTGACGGGCACCGCCTTGGGCAGTCCCGTCACAAGGCAGCGGCCCTTGACCTCCTGAGTGCTCACGTCGGTCCGCCGGAATACGCAGCCGATGGTGGTTTTCAGCTCCTCCGCGGTTCTCATTCCGATAAGGACGTTGTGCTTGCGCCTTATGTACTTGACTATAGCCTCGTCAAAAGCGCTGCCCGCGGTCTTTATCGACTCGCACTCCACAACCCCGCCGAGTGACACCACGGCGATCTCCGTTGTCCCGTCGCCGATGTCTATCACCAGATGCCCGTCCGGCTTGGTGATATCTATCCCCGCGCCGGTCGAGGTCGCCACGGCGGTCTCCAGCAGATACACCTTCCTGGCGCCCGCCTCGATCGTCGCGTCGATTATCGCGCGTTCCTCAACGCCCGTAATGCTGCTGGGCACGCACACGATAACCCGCGGCTTGAAGAAGCTGAACGAGGTCACGCGGGAGATAAGCTCCTGAAGCAGACGCACGGTCATGTCGTAGTCGGAGATCACCCCGGACAGGATCGGGTGTATGGCGATAACGTTCGCCGGGGTGCGCCCGAGCATTTTCTGGGCGTCCTCGCCGGATTTGAGCAGCTTTCCGCTGCTCTTTTCCACGGCCACAACGGTCGGCTCACGCACCGACACGCCCTTTCCGCGTACATAAACGAGCGTCTTCGACGTCCCCAGATCTATTGCAATGTCTCTCTCAAAAAAGAGCATTCGCTTCACCTCACAAGTAATCAGTTGAAAGCATTATTGCCACAAAAGAGCGGTATTAATCCCTATTCATCCTCCGAACGTGCAACCGCCGCGCAGAGCACCTCCTTCGCCCCGCTCTGGAGCAGGGTGCGCGCGCATTCCGACAGCGTTGCGCCGGTCGTCACGATATCGTCAATAAGCAGTATCCGCTTGCCACCGATCAGCTCGGCATCAACCGCGCGGTAAACTCCCGAGATGTTTGCCCGCCGCTTTTCCGCGCTGCCCATGGCCGACTGCCGGGCCACGTCCCGGTGCTTTTCCAGCGTGGACACCGCCACGTCCCCCAGCTCCAACGCCGCGGCCATCGCCAGCAGCATCGCCTGGTCATAGCCGCGCTCCTTGTACCGCTTCCGGCTGAGCGGCACCCAGGAGATGAGGTCATAGCGCCCGGCGAGATTCTCCCTCACGCACCCGGCCACAAGAGCGCCGTAGGCCGTCGCGTAGCCGGTGGCCTCCTTGAATTTGTAGCGCAGCAGGGACTCGCGCACGTCGCCGGTATAGTACAGCGGCGCCACGCACACGGAGAAAAAGTCCCCCGGCTGCTCCCCGCCGTTTCGCGTGTAGGGCAGCTCGCGCAGGCATTTTTCGCAGAGGTCGCGCTCCCCCTTTTTCAGCAGCTTCCTGCAAAACACACAACGCGGCGGGTAAAGAAGATCGAGCAAAGCGCCGATAAGGCCCATGGCTGTACCTCCGTCCGTCAATCTCCGGCCAGCCGCGCACGCAGGCCGCTGTAGCGCCTGGCCTGCCTGTGGTTGTCGATCATTTTCCATACGACCTGCTCGTCGCCGACGATGATCAGAAGCTCTCGCGCCCGCGTCACTGCGGTGTACAGCACGCCCCGGTGCAGCAGCGGCTGCGGCCCGCCGTTGAGGCAGAGTATCACCGCCCTGTACTCGCTGCCCTGGGATTTGTGCACCGTCATCGCCCATGCGTGCTCAAGCTCGGCGAGCATCTCAAAGCCGTAGCTGGCCAGGCGGCCGTCATAGTCGACTATCAGCATTTCCTTCGCCGCGTCTATGGCGCTTATGTAGCCGATGTCGCCGTTGAAAACCCCGGTGCCCTTCACCGCGTTATCCGACGACGCCCATATTATATCATAGTCGTTTCGGATTTGCATCACCCTGTCCCCCTCGCGGAAGACAATTTCGCCGAATTTTTTCTCGTTCTTCCCCTCCGCCGGCGGATTGAGCGAGCGCTGGAGAAGCAAATTGAGGTTGAATGTGCCGCAGACGCCCTTTTTCGTGGGCGTGAGCACCTGTATGTCCTGGGGCATTATCTTCATGTTCTCCGGCAGGCGTTTTGAGCACAGCTGGCATATCAGCTCCGCCGCCGCGTCCTGGTTGAGGCGGCGCATGAAGAAAAAGTCCCCCTTATTCTCGGCGATGTTCGGGTGCTCCCCCGCGTTTATCATGTGCGCGTTGCGCACAATGCGGCTGCCCGCCGTCTGGCGGAAAATCTCCGTCAGGCGCACCGTCGGCACCACGTTGCTGCGAAGGATGTCCATAAACGCGTTGCCCGGCCCCACGCTCGGCAGCTGGTCGGCGTCGCCCACCAGCACCAGACGGCACTCGCGCGGCAGCGCCGCGAGCAGCGCGCGCATCAGCTCTATATCGACCATCGAGCACTCGTCGAGTATCAGCGCGTCGCACTTGAGCGGCTCGTCCTCGTCCCGGCGGAACACCAGCTCAAAGCCGTCCGGCGCGTAGCCCGCCTCAAGCAGGCGGTGGATCGTCGACGCCTCATGCCCGGTCAGCTCCGTCATGCGCTTTGCCGCGCGGCCCGTGGGCGCGGCAAGCTGCACCCTCAGCCCCATGTGCTCGAACATCGCGATTATCGCGCGCACCGTGGTGGTCTTTCCGGTGCCCGGCCCGCCGGTTATCACCATTATACGGTTTTTTGCCGCCATGTCCAGGGTTTTTCTCTGCATCGGCGCATAATGTATCCCCTGTTCGCGCTCCACGCCCTCGATGATCGAGTCAAGCTCCGCCTCGCCCTCCACCCCGGACGAGACCATTTCGCCTATCCTCCGGGCCGTGTAAAGCTCCGCGTCATACAGCGCCTGCAAATAGCAGGCCTGGCAGCCGGCGACGCTTTCGCAGACTATGTCGCCCGCGTCGGTGAGCACCTCGAAGCCCTCCTCTACGGCTTCGAGGCCGACGTCAATGAGCTGCGCCGTCACTGGCAGGAGCTTTTCCTTTGGGATGAACACATGCCCGTTTCCGGTGTTGTGCTCAAGCTCAAAGACGATCGCCGCGGCAATGCGCTCGGCGCTGTCACCCTCAAAGCCCAGGTCCAGCGCCAGCGCGTCAGCCTCGGCGAACTCCCCTCCGATGTGCGGCATACATATCACATACGGGTTTTCGCTTATGACCTCGCGCGCCTGCTCCCCGTAAAACTGGTACAGGCGCATGGCGTACTGCATTTTCAGGGCGTGCGCGCCCAGAAATTCCATCAGCCGGCGCAGCCCCGTCTGGCGTCTGAGCGCCTGGCTTATCTCCATCGCCTTTTTGCGCCCTATGCCGCGCAACGCGGCGATGCGCTCGGGCTCGTTTTCGATCACCTCGAGCGAGGCGTCCCCAAACTGGCTGACGATCACCGAGGCCGTGGCGGGGCCGACGCCCTTTATCACGCGGCTGGCCAGGTACTCATATATGGCCTGCGCGCCGGTGGGCATACTGCGGTGGGCGTAGTCGGCGCGAAACTGCTCCCCGTGGCTGGGGTGGCGCGTCCACTCGCCGTACATCGTGATCTGCTCGCCCGGCGCGGCGAAGGGCAGGCAGCCCGTAGCCGTGACTTTCCCGCCGTCGGTGGTTTCAACGCGCAGCACGGTGTAGCCGTTTTCCTCGTTGGCGTATATTATCGCGCACACGGTGCCCGATAATTCGGTCAGCTCTTTTTCTGTCATCTTCAGTCCTCTTGTTGTTATGTAATAAGCTTTACTGCCCCGCGCCGCTCAAGCAGCTCGGCGGCGCGCCTTGTCTCCTGTTCCATCCCCGCGTCGCGCACGAGCACCTGCGCGCGCAGCGTCCCGTTCTGTCTCAGCCACAGCAGGGCGTCGACAGTATTCTCCAGCTCCGGAGCCGAACCCGTGACCGTTATAACGACGGACAGGCGCTCATTTGCCCCGGCGCGCACGGGCGTGAGCATCACGCCGCGCAGCAGCCACAGCAGCAGCATCAGCGCCGCGGCCGCGGCGAAGGCGAAAATTAACCTCAATAGCATATAACGACCTCCTCAGCACATTGTATGTGCCGAGGTGTTACCGGGTTAAAAAATTAAAAGCTTCGTCAACCTTTTCAAAGGTTGCAAGGCCCGGGGCAAAGCCCCTGGTCGCGGCGCACGCGCCGCGAAACGCCCCTATCGTTCAAAAAGACCAGGAGGGGTTCCCCAGCGGCGCCAGAGGCGCCGCCATTGCGCAGGCTATACGTGATTGCCAGTGTTCAGGCACCACCTGGCAATTCTTTCAATCAAATCAGCATTAATGTCCCCGTAAGGGATACGTATTGTCCCTTTATCCACGCTGTAGCTTCCCAGCTCATTTTCAAATTCAGCGGCTGCCTCAGCTCCCGGATAAAAGCCAATGTGCTTTTTTGAAGCGGCGAAGTGGACGATATTATGACCTTTCCAACAGGTCGGCATGCTCCAGGAAATCCGTTCCTCCGCTTCCGGCAGGGCCTGCTGTAAAATCTGTCTTATCAAAAACAGGTCAGCTTGCTTTTCTTCATCCTGACGCAGAATGTATTCTTCGACTGTTTTCGGCTTTTCCCCGCAATAATGGCTTTGATTTGTGTTCTTAAACTCTTTCCCGCACTTTGGACATTTCCACATGGAATCATTCCCCTTGTCTATTGCGATCGTTTTCTCTGCTTCATTTGCTTCAGAAGCATGATGCTTACGATAACCATTAGCGCCGCAAGAGCATCTGAAGCAACTGATTGTCCGATTGCCGCAGCGGGTACGGGTTCAAGCGGCCATGGCTCGATAAAGGTCGCCAGCATGGCTCTGAATACCCAAACAACAGTCAGAAAAAAGTAAAAAATGCAGCTTTCTGTGCTTGCTTGCAAGGCCTTTTTGCCCAAAACCGCAAGTAAAAGGCTCATGCCAAAAAGCAGCAGAGAAAAGCAATAATTCGTGTAATCAATCCCGACAATAAGGTTCTCATACTGCATCGGAAGATAGTCGTACCACTGAAACATCCGCGGAACGAAAAAATGCCACAGCCCAACTATCGCGCTGAAAATGGCAGTAAAGTAGTATAAAATACGCATTGGCCTTTTCATTTTGCCATCATCATCTCTTCAAGCCATTACAGCAACTACAGCAACCGCTTCAAAAACTGCCCCGTCGCGCTGCCTTCACAGCGGGCGCAGTCCTCGGGCGTGCCGGTGAAAACCACCTCGCCGCCCATGTCGCCGCCCTCGGGGCCGAGGTCGATTATGTGGTCGGCACACTTTATCACGTCGAGGTTGTGCTCAATGACGATAACCGTGTTGCCCGCGTCCGTGAGCTTGCCCAGCACATCGATCAGCCGGTGCACGTCGGCGATGTGCAGGCCCGTAGTCGGCTCGTCAAGCACGTAAACGGTCCTGCCCGTGCTGCGCTTTGAAAGCTCCGTTGCCAGCTTCACACGCTGCGCCTCGCCGCCGGAGAGCGTGGTCGACGACTGCCCCAGCTTGACATAGCCCAGGCCCACGTCGTAGAGCGTTTGCAGGCGGTCCCTTATCTTCGGCAGATTTTCAAAATACTCAAGGCTCTCCTCCACCGTCATCTCCAGCACGTCGGCGATGTTCTTGCCCTTGTACAGCACCTCCAGCGTCTCGCGGTTGTAGCGCTTCCCGTGGCAGACCTCGCAGGGGACGTAAATATCCGCCAAGAAGTGCATTTCTATCTTCACAAGCCCGTCGCCGGAACAGGCCTCGCAGCGGCCGCCGCGCACGTTGAAGGAAAAGCGCCCGGCGTTGTAGCCGCGCAGCTTCGCGTCCTGCGTGCTGCCGAAAAGCTCGCGTATATCGTTAAAAACGCCCGTGTAGGTCGCGGGGTTTGAGCGCGGCGTGCGCCCGATGGGGCTCTGGTCAATGGCGATCACCTTGTCCACATGCTCAAGCCCCTCAACCGCGTCGCAGTCGCCGGGGTGCGTTTTCGCCCGGTTGAGCCGCGCGGCAAGGGTTTTGTACAGCACCTCGTTTATCAGGCTGGACTTGCCGCTGCCGGACACGCCCGTTACGCAGGTCATCACGCCCAGAGGTATGTCCACGCTGACGTTTTTCAGGTTATTCTCCCGCGCGCCGCGTATGGTCAGAAAATGCCCATTCCCCTTACGGCGCTCATGAGGCACCGGTATTTTCTTTTTCCCGCTAAGGTACTGCCCCGTCACGGAGCGCTCGCAGGCGCAGATATCCTCCACCGAGCCGCAGGCCACGATCTCGCCGCCGTGCACTCCCGCGCCGGGGCCGATGTCCACGACGTAGTCCGCCGCGCGCATGGTATCCTCGTCGTGCTCTACGACTATCAGCGTGTTGCCCAGGTCACGCAGCTGCTTGAGCGTGCCGATGAGCTTTTCGTTGTCCCGCTGGTGCAGTCCTATGGACGGCTCGTCCAGGATATACAGCACGCCCATGAGGCTCGAGCCGATCTGCGTGGCCAGGCGGATCCTCTGGCTCTCGCCGCCGGAGAGGGTCGCCGAGGCGCGGGCCAGCGTAAGATAGCCCAAGCCCACGCTCTGCAGGAATTTCAGGCGCGAGCGTATCTCGCGCAGTATCTGACTTGCGATCATCTCTTCGCGCTCAGTGAGAACAAGCGAGTCGATGAAGTCCAGCTCCTCGCCGATGGATAGCTGCGTGAAGCCGGAGATGCCCATGCCCCCCACCGTCACCGCCAGCGCCTCCTTTTTCAGGCGCCTGCCGCGGCAGTCCGGGCAGGCTATCTCGCTCATGCACTGCTCCAGCTCCTCCCGGGCGCTGCCGCTCTGGGTCTCGCGGTAGCGGCGCTCGAGGTTGTTCACCACTCCCTCAAAGCTCTGCATGAGCGTGCCGTGTCCCGAAGCGCGCTCATAGCTGAGCCGGAGCTTCTCGCCCTTCGTGCCGTACAGTATGATGTCGATTATCTTTTTGGGAAGCTTTTTTATCGGCGTAGTCAGCTCAAAGCCGTATTTTTTCGCCAGCGCGTCAAAATACATCTTGCTTATTGAGTTGTCCTTCACGTTTCCCCAGCCGTAGGCCGCGATGCCGCCGTCCATTATGGACAGCTCAGGATTCGGCAAAATAAGCGCCGGGTCGACGCGAAGCTGCATGCCAAGCCCCGTGCAGCTCGGGCAGGCGCCGTAGGGGTTGTTGAAGGAAAACATACGCGGCGTCAGCTCCTCAATGGACACGCCGCAGTCCTCGCAGGCGTAGTTCTGGGAGAACATTATGTCCCTGTCCTCGTCGCCCAGGTTCACCATCACCAGACCGCCGGCGAGCGCAGACGCGGTTTCTATGGAATCGGTCAGGCGGCGGCTTATCTCCGGCTTAATCACAAGTCGGTCAACCACGATCTCGATGTTGTGCTTCCTGTTCTTATCCGGCTTTATCTCCTCGCCGAGGTCGTACATGCTCCCGTCCACACGAACGCGCACGTAGCCGGATTTGCGCGCGTCCTCGAACACCTTGGCGTACTCGCCCTTGCGCGCCCGTATGACCGGCGCCATAATCTGTATTTTCGTGCGCTCCGGCAGGGCCAGCACCTGGTCGACGATTTGGTCAATAGTCTGCTGCTTTATCTCCTTGCCGCAGACCGGGCAGTGCGGCACGCCGATCCTCGCCCACAGAAGGCGCAGATAGTCGTAAATCTCCGTTACCGTGCCCACGGTGGAGCGCGGATTGCGGCTCGTGGTTTTCTGGTCTATGGATATGGCGGGCGACAGGCCGTCGATGTAGTCCAGGTCCGGCTTTTCCATCTGGCCGAGAAACATTCTGGCGTAGGATGACAGGCTCTCGACATATCGGCGCTTACCCTCGGCGTAGATGGTGTCGAAGGCAAGGCTGGACTTTCCGCTGCCGGACAGCCCGGTCATGACGACGAGCTTGTCCCGGGGAATTTCGAGGTCAATATTTTTAAGGTTGTTGGCTCTGGCGCCCTTAATGTGGATGCTCTCCTGCATTTTGCGTATCTCCTTGATTCATGCGTTGTGTATAAAATATTTTTTGCAGAGGTATTATACACTAAGTTCGCCATTAATTCAACAAAATCGTTGACAAGCCGGAATAATTGTGTTAATATAATTTGGCAGCGAAATTTGACTGCTGTTTCGACTTGGAGAAGTACCCAAGAGGCCGAAGGGGCTCCCCTGCTAAGGGAGTAGTGCGTGTTGAGCGCAGCATGGGTTCAAATCCCATCTTCTCCGCCAAAAAGAGACGCCGTTATTTATGGCGTCTCTTTCAATATGGAGAGTTACCGAAGTGGTCATAACGGGGCGGTCTTGAAAACCGTTAGGCGGCAACGCCACAGGGGTTCGAATCCCTTACTCTCCGCCATCTATCGTGCCCACTTTAGATGACGTAGGCTGAAAGCCTACGTCATCAGTGGTTTGCGGGATTTTCGACCCCGTGTTTTTTACAAGCTTGAATATACAATGTAAGTGCAACAGGGGAAGGAAATGGCTGATAGCTCTGGTAAACTGATGTTTGAGAGAACAAGAAGGATACCGGAGGGAGCTATGAGCC
>JAMPGF010000084.1 GCA_023664105.1 Butyricicoccus sp.
GCTGCCCTTCACCGGTGGGCGGCTCGGCCGTCCCGCCCTCGGCGGGCTGCTCGGCCGGAGCGGGGTTCTGCCCTCCGGTAATCGTGCCCGCGTTCCAGGCCTCCTCGCTTATCCAGCCATCGCGTCCGATCGTTATGGCGTCCTTACCGAATACAAAATTATAGTACGCCGAGTTGAGGATATCCGCCGACGCGGTAAACTTGTTCTGCACAAACGCGTTCATGCTGTCCAGATACGCCTGCGAGCTCTCGCTCTCCTCTACCTGCCATATAGCCTTGTTCTCCCCGGAGTTAAACCACACACTGTCATTCAAAAAGCTCTTGTCCGCGAGAATCGCCACATGGGTGCCGTCGGACAGAATATCCGTCCCCGCCAGCAGTCGCGAGTCGAAATCGAAGCCCCAAAGGTTGAGTATCGTCGGCAGAATATCGATATTGCAGCAGTACTCCTCCACCGTGACCGGCTCTTCCATGCCGCCTACCCAGAAAATAAGCGTATCCCTGTAAAGCTCGAAGAAATCCGCCTCATACCCGATGAGCTCGGAGTACTCCGCCTCCGTCAGCCCGTAGGGGAAATGGTCGCCCGCCAGCACTATCGCCGTGCGGTCTGCCACGCCCGCTTCCTCAAGCTGCTCCATGAGGTAGGCCATCGCCTTTTCCAGCTCGATGTTGCAGGCCAGGTAGCACTTCGCCGGCTCGCTGTACGGCAGGTCCTTCACCGCGTCGTAGTTTCTCTTTGCCATAACGTTGTTCCTGTCGTACTTGTAGTGCCCGGAGAAGGTCATGTAATAGGCGTTGAACTGCTCCAGCTCCAGATAATCGCCGACGGACTGCTCCATCATCTCCAGATCCGAGCTGGGCCAGCTGGTGGAGAAATACATCCCGTTCCCGGCGAACTTCATCTGGTAGCCAATGTTCCTGTGCGTCTGGCTGCGCCCGTAGTAGTCGCCCCAATAGCCGTGGTAGCCGAAGCTCTCCACCCCGCGCTGCTCGGCGAAAATATTCCCCAGGCACATGGGCAGATAGCTTCTTCTCGACGCGTAAAAGCTGGGCGCGAGCTTTCCCCTGCTGTTGTCCGGCATCAGCCCCTGCAGCAGGGAGTACTCCCCGTCCGTGGTGGTGTTCGGGTAGGTGTTGAAGTAGTTTGTGAACACAAAGCCCTCGTGCGCCATGCGCCAGAGCGTGGGCGTCAGCTCCTCGTCCACCGCCGCGGTGGAAAACGACTCCCCGCAAATCACGATCAGGTTATAGTCGCTGAGCATACCCGTATACTTGTTCTTCTTCGTGCCCGTCAGCTGCGAGCAGTACTGGCTCAGCCGCTTGAGCCGCTCGTCGTCCGTGCTCTCGGCCAGCGCGTCGAAGTCGATTTCCAGCACGTTGTAGCCGTAATCGATCTCCGGCTCCGGCTCCACCGTCTCGCCGTCGGTCTCGCCGTCGCTCACCGCCGGCGTCGGCTTCGGCGTGGATAGCGCCGGCTCCGGCTCAAGCACGTAGAACGACTCTTCCTCCTTCGGGAAAAGCTTATGCTTGAGCTCCAGCCTGAACGTCGTCAGCAGGCCGAAGTTCGACGTGGAGCGGTCGGTCGTCGTATCGTTGCCGTAATAAAACCCGTAGGGCGTAAAGTTCCCCGTTCCTCCGGCCCGGAGGCACAGCAGGAGCAGCACATGGATCAAAACCGCAGCCGCGATCAGCGCCAGCCGCTTCCAGCCCCCGCCGCCCGCGAAAAAGTGCCCGCCGCAGATAATACGATGGCACCTTCTGAGCAAACACACCGCCACAATCGGCACAAAGCACAACAGCAGCACCGGCAGGTTCTCCCAAATCTCCGCCAGCAGCTCCTTCCAGAAGCTCGTGATCGCCCCGGCGCCCAGCGAGACCATGGACAGCGAGTACATCGTGCCAAAGACATAATTATATGTAAGCTGCGACGCGTAGACAAAGCACAGCAGGCATACAATAACGGTGCAGATAATCTTGTTCGCCCGCTCCCTGAGCAGTCCCGTCAAAAAGCCCAGCACGCATGCCGCGCTCAGCGAAAAGCCCACGGCGCAGCCGAACCAGAGTGAAAATTTACCGAACAGCACTATATGAATCAGCGCCTCCAGGTAAAGCAGACAGACCAGCCACATCACAGTCAGCGGCAGTCCCTGTCTGAACATTTTCCGCGTGTGCGCCCCTTTCCTCGTTTCCTCCAAAGCCTGTACCTCCCGGGAAAAGTATGAAAAGAATAAAAGCTCAAAGAATATGTAATGCTAAAATGTCATTATAAACCCCTTTCCCCCTCAAAACAAGCACAAAATTGTAAATCCGCTCCATAAGCCCTAAAAAAGCCTTGCGGATGCGTGCCGTTTTGTGGTACAATAGCCGCGATTCGGCTATTGGAATTTTACAAAATTATCTCTTCTGCATCCGACACCAACCAGAAAGGAGCGCAGCTATGGAAACCTATGACGCAATAGACGATATCCTCAATGACGAGTTATTGCGCTCTGTCGCTGCTCCGTCCGAGCTCTCCGAGTCTGAGGCGCCCACCGAAGCGGAGAAGGCGCCCGCCGAACCCCCGCGCCGCGGCAGTGACCGCTCCCGCCGCCCGCGCAAGGAACGCCGCGAAAAAGTTAGAGGTAAAACGCACCCCGTTCTCAAATTCTTCCTCCGGCTTTTCACAGTGCTGCTGGTTACCCTGCTGCTCGCGGTGGCCGCGCTTTACGGCGTGATGTATGTCCTGGCAAAGGGCCCCTCGCCGACGGCGCAGCGCCTGTTCGTCAGGAGCGTGCGCGAGACCAGCGCCGCCTACTTCCTCGCCGACTGGTTCTTCACCCCGGAGGAAATCGAAGAAATCGAGAACTCCGGCGGCACCAACGAGCTGCCCGAGGAGACTGACGTCTCCCTCGTCCAGATACGCGAGCCCGACGCCGGCCCCCAGCCCACCGACGAGTACGGCCTGACGGATGATGACGGCGACGGCATAATTGTCGAGCCGGTCTCCGGCCCCGGCTTCGTCGGCTATATGATGGTCGTGCTCGACCCGACGCGCATGATGTTCGGCTCGCCGGACTACTTCGGCGGAGTCGGCCTTCTCGTCAGCGAGATGGTCGAGAAAAACGACTGTGTCGCCGGCGTCAACGGCGGCGGCTTCCTGGACATCAACGGCCAGGGCAACGGCGGCACCCCCATCGGCATGACCATTGTCGACGGCCAGATATACTACGGCTACGAGGGCTCGACCTACACCTTCGTCGGCTTTGACGACAGCTATATCCTCCACACGGGCCAGATGACCCCCGCCGACGCGCGGGAGAAGAACATCCAGTTCGGCTGCACCTTCGGCCCCGTGCTGGTGTCCAATGGCGAGCCGGTAAGCTCTACCACTCTCGCCTCCGGCGTCAACCCCCGCACCGCCATCGGCCAGCGCGCCGACGGCGCGGTGCTCCTGCTGGTCATCGAGGGCCGCCAGGCCCACAGCATTGGCGCCACCTTCGCCGATTTGTCCGACCTCATGGTGCAGTACGGCGCCGTCAACGCCTGCAACCTCGACGGCGGCGGCTCCTCCGTCATGTGGTACAACGGGGAGTATATCATCTCCAGCATCTCCTTCGTGGGAGAGCGCCCCGTCGCCACCGCCTTTCTGGTAAAAAAGGAGGGAGCGTAATGAGAAAGCACCGCTTCGCCATAGGGCTGTTTGTCTATATCATAATCATGCTCCTGATCATCTTCGCGGGGCTGTTCGTGTTCTGGCAGTTCATCGCCGCCTACGAATTCTCCCGCACCGAGGGTATCATGGACGACTTCATGGCCGAGGAGGCCACCGACGCCATTGACCGCGAAATCGAGCGCTTCGCCGCCGCGCACGAGACCGTGCTTGAGTCCGCCGGCGACATCGCCGCGGTCCTCCACGCCTACGTCAGCAGCGGCGAGCTCGGCTACCGCAAGGCGACCGGGGAGTACAGCGCCGACGCGCCCGTGTACAGTGTCCGCCTTGACAAGCAGGAGCTGGGCAAGGTCTGGTTCCGCTCCTACTCCGGCGGCCCGCTGGCCTTCGGCTTTGACTACTGGTTCCCCACCCGCTCGGAGTTTGAATTCGCCGGCCTTGAGCAGGAATACACCGTAACCGCCCCCGCCGAGGCCGCCGTCACCGTAAACGGCGTGACGCTCACCGCCGAAAACTGCTCCGTCAGCTGGGCCCTGCCCGAGGAGCTGAGCCCCTACGCCTCCGCGCTCAGCCAGCTCCCCAGCCAGGCGCGCTATACCTTCACGGCCTTCTCCGAACCGGAGGCCGCCCTGCTCTCCGACGATGGGGATTACCTCATGGCCGTCTCCGAGACGGAGCCAAACGCCTTCACCGTCACGCAGCAGTGCCCGGACGAGCTGTCCGAGGAGCTTTACAGCTGGGCCGAGGGCTTTGTGAAGGCCTACATAGGCTACACCTCCAACGCCACCGGCGCCCCCGCGCGCGTGATGTCCTACACGGTTATCAACAGCGACCTCTACAACCGCATGCTCGCGGCCATTGACGGAATGAGCTGGGTTTCCGGCGTCACCTCGTCCATGTCCGACCTGACCATCGACTCCATGGAGTACTACGGCTGCGTAGCCACTGTCGTGGCCCACTACACGCTCGACACACGGGGCAAAATATCGGATAACAATATGAAAATAATCCTCGCCCCAACCAACAGCGGCTGGCGTGTGGCGGAGATAGATATGGTTTGAGGGCTTTGCCATGGAAAACGCACAAAAGAAAGTCACCGTCGTGCTCCCCTCTCTGGACCCCGACGAAAAATTTTCCGCCGTGGTGGACGGCCTGCTGTCCGCCGGCTTTTCGGACATCCTCATCGTAAACGACGGCAGTTCGCCGGAGCACCTGTGCTTTTTCGAGCGCGCCGCCAAAATAAGCCCTGCCGTCACGGTCCTGACCCACGAGCAGAACCGAGGCAAGGGCCGCGCGCTGAAAACCGCCTTTGAGTACATCCTGCAAAACCGCCCGGACTCCCTCGGCGCGGTGACCATCGACGGCGACGGCCAGCACCTGACGGAGGACATCCTCGCCTGCTCCGAGGCCATGCTCGAGCAGAAAAACCGCGTCATTCTTGGCTGCCGGAACTTTGACGAACCCCATGTGCCTCCTAAAAGCCGCTCCGGCAACAAATTCACGCGCACCCTGCTCTTTCTCGGCTGCGGCATCCGCCTGTCCGACACGCAGACCGGCCTGCGCGCCATCCCGCGCGAGTTTCTGCCCCCCTTCTGTGAGATGCGCGGCGAGCGCTTTGAGTACGAGACAAACATGCTTCTGGAGATGAAGCGCCAGGGCATTGCCTTTTCCGAGGTACAGATCCAGACCGTGTACGAAGGCAAGAACGAGGGCACGCACTTTCGCCCCGTCGTCGACAGTCTCCGCATCATGCGCCTTATCATCGTATTCATGGCCTCGTCCCTTTCCTCCTGCCTGATTGACCTCGCGATTTTCTACATAGCGCTGCGCCTTCTGCCGGACGGCAAATTTGCCATTCTTGCCGCCACGGCCATAGCCCGCGCGCTGTCGTCGTTTTATAATTTCAACATGAACAAGAAGCTGGTCTTCGGCAGCGGCGCAAGCTACCGGCGCGCCCTGTTCCGCTACTACTGCCTGTGCCTGCCCCAGATGCTGATCTCCGCGCTTCTTGTAACGCTCCTGGGCCGCCTCGCCTCCGCGGGTGCCATTCTCGCCACGGTTCTGAAGTTCTGCGTTGACACCGCACTGTTCTGCCTGAGCTTCTTCATCCAGCGCGAATGGGTCTTCCGCGAGAAGTGAGCCAAAGGCTCCCCTCACAAATACCCGCCCCGGACACTGCAATGTGAGCAGCAATATATGCAACAAAAAATGAAAACCCCTGCAGTCATTGAAACTACAGGGGTTTCTCCGCAAATGCGGTGGTGGAGACTGACAGACTCGAACTGTCGACCTCACGCGTGTGAGGCGTGCGCTCTAACCAGCTGAGCTAAGCCTCCATACAAGCTTGTCTTCGTGCTTGCTGAAATATTATAGCACGCCCCGCACCATATTGCAAGAGAAAAATTTAATCTTTTCTATTTTTTCCGAAATCCCCGGCGCTTCTTTTCCGCTCGAGCGCAAACCCGACCGCGCACAGAACCAGCGCCGCCTCGCCGAGGGCGATGAGCACCAGCGCGTACACATTCTGTGCCGTGTGCCAGCTTCCCCAGAGTCTGAAATCAAGGCCGACCCACGGCCCGTGGGCTGTGCTGCCCTCGCCGAACCAATCATGCACCGCCAACATCAGCAGCCACGGAAAAGCCAGGCTCCACAGCACCGTCCACGCGAGGCATACCGCCGCCCGGAAGCAGCCGTTCAGCGGCAGATACCGCGCCGCCGCCATCACGCCCCAGGGCAGGCTCAGGCACAGCAGCGCCGTCGGAAGGCTCTCGCACAGAA
This sequence comes from Butyricicoccus sp., assembly GCA_023664105.1. Taxonomy (GTDB): domain Bacteria; phylum Bacillota; class Clostridia; order Oscillospirales; family Oscillospiraceae; genus JAMPGF01. The sequence continues at coordinate 6,427 of JAMPGF010000084.1, forward strand.
AGGCCCCCGGCGCGGACACAACCAGAACCAAAAGCAGCATAACAGACTGCACCGCGAAATACAGCAGCAGCTTATGCCTGCAAAACGGCTCCGGCAGCGGCAGCTGGCGCAGCAGCACCGGCACAATGGCAAAACCCAGTCCAAACAGGACGCCGACCGCCGCACTGATGAACCAGCTCCCGCCCGAGTGCAGACAGCATACCATCAGCAGCACCAGCAGCAGCGCGGTCTCGATAAGCAGATACGCCGAGGCCCGCCGCCCGTTCAGCCACTCCGGCAGGGGGAGCTGGCGCAGCAGCACCGGCGTGATAAAAAAGCTCAGCGCGAAGATCACGCTTATGTACGTCACGGCGAGCCAGTTGCCGCTGCCGCGCAGCCAGCAGACCAGCAGCAGAAGAAACAGCAGCGCCGTCTCGGTTATCAGATACAGCGAGGCCCGCCGCCCGACCAGCCACTCCGGCAGCGGCGCGGCGCGCAGCACGAACGGCCCGAACATTAGCGTCAGAGCAAACAGCACCGACACCCCCGCCACGGCGAACCAGTCCCCGCGCGTGTACAGGCAGCACACCAGCAGCAAAAGCTCCAGATTCACCGTGAAGCAGGCAAAGGTTATCGCCCCGCTATAGCGCTCCAGCCTTGGAAAAAGCAATATTACCGCGGGCGCAAGCGTGAGCGAGGCGCATAGCAGCAGCGACGCCCACACGATGAAAAACCAGCTCAGCCGGTGCTGCACCGCCAGATTCACCACCGCGCAGGCCAGCAGCGTCAGCCCATAAATCAGATACTGCGCCACGCGGTAATTTCTCGTAAGGAGCAGGTACTTCTGGGCGAGGCGCTCGGAATTTCGCGCGCTCGTGTCCTCGCTGCCGGTGAGCAGCTCGTGCTCGGACACCTCAAGCACCTCGCAGATGTTGCGAAGCAGGGTAATGTCCGGATAGCTCAGCCCGCGCTCCCACTTGCTGACGGCGGAGTCGGTGACAAACAGCCGCTCGGCCAGCTCGTGCTGGGTCATGCCCAGCTCACGGCGGCGCTGAAGGATGTACATGCCGAAAGTTTTTTTATTTTCCATAATTTCACTTCCCGAAAGCCGCTCACGGCGGCAGACTCGGTCCCGCGGGAACCTGCCTCCACCATAAACGCCGCGGCGCGGAAAGTCAATAAAAAAACGTCATTTTGCCCCTCGACCGTTAGGAAAGTCCTGATTTTTCAATGCTTTGCGGGTGAGCAGACGTTTTGGTCAGCTTGAGCACGACAGTGTAATTGCAGTGCTCCGTACGCTCGCTAATAAAGCCGCAGGACGCCAGAAGGGCGCTTTTGTCCGATTCGTAAAACTGCTTGAAATCCCCGCTGTTAAGAACCTCCCCAAGATACAGCGGGGCAAATTTTATGCGCCGCGGCGCGCGGGTTTCTGCCCTTTTCCGCGAAACAGGCGGAGTCCAACCAGTCATAGCTCCTTGCAATTTTGTCATATCTGTCCATTTGCGCCTCCCGTATCACATGCCGACAAGGAGCCTTCTCAGCGCGTCAAACACAAACGGCGCGTACATGCAAAGCAGGCTCGCCCGCTCCCACACACCGGCCCTTGCCAGCGCGGTATCCCTGAAGCGCTCCTTGTCTCCCATGATGAATGCCGTAAAGCAGCACAGCGCCGCCGCGAACGCCGCAAACCCGACGACCGTTCCCGCCCCGTCTCCTCGCTTGATGGCAAGCAGCGCGTCGGCAAGCGGGAAAAACAGCAGCGCCGTAAATCCCAGCGCCGAGCCCGCGCCGTGAATCTTTGACGCTGTCGTGATCTCCGCGCGGTTTTCGTTGACGCTGAAAAGCCCGGCAAGCAGCCCGGCCCCGACAGCGAACAGCCCAATGCTCACAAGCAGCGCCGCCGCTATAACCGGGTGCTCCGAGCGCGCGTCATCCCAGCGCGCCAGCGCCGTGAGCGAGAGAAAGCAGCCCAACCAGATAAGCCAGGCGTTGTACACTCCGCGCACCGGGCTCTGCGGACTGCCGAGCACGCTCATCACCGTCGTTTTTGGGTCGTAAGCCCTCCAAAAATGCCCTAATATCCACGGCAGCACAAATTCCCCTCCCACCGTGAGCAGGAGCAGAACATTGTAAGCCAAGCTGCTGAGCAAATTGCTCATGATTCCCCCCCCCCCCATAGAAAACGGGCGGCTCCCTCAAAGGGAACCGCCATAAAAGTCTGAATCCCCGTCCCCTCTCGCCCGCGAGCCCAGCGCAAGCGGGTCGCGGGCGAAAAAGGAGGAAGCTCCCCGTCCGGCGTAGTTCCCGCCGCAAGGCGGGAACGGAGCGGTAAGGGGAGCTTCCGACGTGGTGACCCGTACGGGAATCGAACCCATGTTACCGCCGTGAAAGGGCGGTGTCTTAACCTCTTGACCAACGGGCCTAAAAAAGGAGGGGCGCCAAATTTTGGCGCCCCGTGGTAGCGGCGACTGGATTTGAACCGGTGACACCCCGGGTATGAACCGAGTGCTCTAGCCA
>JAMPGF010000085.1 GCA_023664105.1 Butyricicoccus sp.
CGGCTCGTCGGACGGCGCGGCGGTGCTGCGCGCGCTCAACAGGCTGCTGGAAGCGAAGCTCTCCCCGGAGCGGCTTGAGGAGCTGGGCGGCACGCTGGGCAGCGACGTGCCCTTCTGCGTGCGCGGCGGCACCCAGCTTGCCGAAGGCAGGGGGGACGAACTGAGAATCCTGCCGCAACTGCCGGACTGCGGCATTGTGATATGCAAGCCGCCCTTTTCCGTGTCCACGCCGGAGCTTTTCCGCCATGTTGACGAGCGGCGGGGCCACAACCACCCCGACACGGAGGGCATGATCTCCGCCATCGAGCGCGGAGAGCTGCGCGGCGTGACCCAGCGGCTTTATAACGTTTTCGAGGATGTGCCGGGCCGCCACCGCGCCGCGGCCGCGGAGATAAAAAGCCGGATGCTGGACCTCGGCGCGATGGGCACCGCCATGAGCGGCACGGGGCCGTCGGTTTTCGGTGTGTTCGAGGACATGGGGCAGGCCGAGCGGGCCAGACGCGCCCTTTCCCAGCGCTGGCGCGACTGCTTCGCCGCGCGCCCGGCGGCTCCTGAGGTGTGATAACATGAAATATGAGACCGTAATTTTTGACTTTGACGGCACGCTGCTGTACACGGTGCAGGATCTTGCCGACGCGGTAAATTACGCCATCGCAAAGCGCGGCTACCCCACACACAGCGTCCGCGCCATCGAGCGCATGATCGGCAACGGCGTGAACATGCTCGTCTCCCGCGCGCTGCCGCGGGGCTTCGATACGCCGGAGTACGAGGAGATAATGACCGACTTCCGCGCGTTTTACAAGGAGCACTGCCAGGACAACACCCGCCCCTACGACGGCGTGCCCGAAATGCTCGCCCGGCTCAAGGCCGAGGGGAGAAAGCTCGCCATCGTCACCAACAAGTACCAGACGGCGGCGGAGCTGCTGCGCAAGCAGTTTTTTGCCGACAGCGTGGATCTGATAGTCGGCGACTTCGAGGGCCGGCGGCGCAAGCCGGAGCCGGACGGGGTGCGTATCGCGCTTGAGACCCTGGGAGCGGAGGCGCGCGGGGCCGTCTACGTCGGCGACACGGAGGTCGATATGCAGACAGCCCAAAACGCCGGACTGGACTGCATCTGCGTTGCCTGGGGCTACCGCACGAGGGAGGAGCTTGAGCAGCTCGGCGCGCCGGCAATCGCGGAGGATCCCGGGCAGCTTTTGGCTATGCTGTAAGCCCGGCAAATGAAATTTTTGCCCCTCGACAAAAGTAGTGTCCGGGCGACAATCTTCGCTCTTTACAAGTCCGGGAAAAAGGTTTATCCTATAATCACAGCTTATCCAATTGGTTAGGACATCGTTGGATACCCAGCTCATATCTTTATCCCACAACTCACTTTGGCGGCTCCTTTGGAGCCGCCGCTTTTTTTGTGTAAGCGGCGACCTTTTTCTTCTGCTTTCGCGCAGCGGACTGGGTATATTTGTATTAACAAAACCACACTAAAGAAGAGGGGAAGCAAATGCAGGGAATGATCAACAGACGGCCCGTGCGCAGCGTCAGCTATGTGCCGGTGGAGGACATAGTGCCCGGGCCGATGCAGCCGAGGCGCCACTTTTCGCCAGATGGCCTTGAGGAGCTGCGCGACAGTATCGCTGAGCACGGGGTGATCCAGCCGCTGACGGTGCGCATGAAGGGCGACCGCTTCGAGCTCATCGCCGGGGAGCGCCGACTTCGCGCTGCAAAGCTGGCGGGGCTTTTTGAAGTGCCGTGCATCATCATGGACGTGGACATGGAGAAGTCCGGCATAATCGCGCTCATCGAGAACATCCAGCGCCGCGATCTCGACTTTGTCGAGGAGGCCGAGGGCATAAACCAGCTCATCCGGCTTTTCGGCATGAGCCAGGAGGAGGCGGCGCGGCGTCTGGGCAAGTCCCAGTCCGCCGTAGCCAACAAGCTCCGCATCCTTCGCTTGCCGCCGGACGTGCTCGAGCGCGCGCGCCAGTCGGGGCTTAGCGAGCGCCACGCCCGCGCGCTGCTGCGTCTGGAAGATGAGGAAGAGCAGCGCATGGCGCTGGATTTCATCATCGACCAGCGCATGACCGTCGCCGCAGCGGAGGAGTATATAGACAAGCTCCTTCAGCCGCCGCCGGAGCCGGAGGGCGCGGAGGAGGAAAAGCCTAAGCCGTCACGACGCCGCTCGCTTTTCGTGATGAAGGACGTGCGCCTTTTCGTGAACACGCTTAACAAGGGCCTGAACGTGATGCGACAGGGCGGCATAGACGCGGATGTGAGCCGGAGCGAGAACGAGCACGAGCTGGTGTTCACGGTGCGCATTCCCAAGGGCAGGTAAACTAAATGCCTTTTTTAAAAGCCGCGGGGTCCAGGGGCGCGTCAGAAGAAAGGTACTCTATTCCGCTTGCGGCTTTGCCGAAAGCTCCGTATCCGTACCTTCCTTCTTCCTTCTTCGCGGCGAACCCGCTTCGACGCGAGCTACGGGGGCTTTTTGTTCCCCGGCGGCCCCGCTAAAGCGGGGCCGCGTTTTGCCAATTTATTGCCTTATCTCACACCAAACAGCAGCTCATCGTACCCCGGACACGGCCAGTACTCCGAAGCCGTCAGCACCTCCATGGCGTCAACGCACGCGCGGAGCTCGCGCATTCCGGGGATGATCACGTCGCGGCAGTACTCCGCCAGCGCCTGGGCCCCGGCGATCTTTTTCGCCCCGGCGATGCCCTTCTCCAGCCCGGTAAGCGCGGCGTAGGACTTCGCGCACAGTTCGGACAATCGCGTGACCGTCTCCAGCTCGTAGGTGCAGTCGATGTAGCCGGACAGCTCCTTTTTCCGGTTCGCCGAGGCGGCCATGTCGCCCGTGAAGCGGCTGACCGCGGGCAGGAAGTCCCTCGAGGCCATGTCTATCATCGTCAGCGCCTCGATGTTTATCAGCTTGGAATACTCCTCCACCGCCGTTTCGTACCGCGCCTCAAGCTCGGTGCGGGAATAGACCCTGTGCCGGGCGTAGAGCGAGACATTCTTCTCATGCAGCAGGTACGGCAGGCACTCGGGAGTGGAGGCGAGGTTGAGCAATCCGCGTCTCTCCGCCTCGGCGATCCAGGCCGGGTCGTAGCCGTTGCCGTTGAAGATTATGCGCTTGTGAACATGGATCTCGCGCTTGATGATCCCGTGCAGCGCGCTGTTGAAATCCTTCGCCAGCTCCAGCTCGTCGGCAAAGCGGCGCAGCGATTCGGCCACGGCGGTGTTGATGGCGATGTTGCAGCGCGCCACGGACATGGCCGAGCCGGGCATGCGGAACTCGAACTTGTTGCCCGTGAAGGCAAAGGGGGAGGTGCGGTTGCGGTCGGTGTTGTCCTTCGGAAAGCGAGGGATGGAGTGCACGCCTATCTTCATGACCGCTTTTTCCCGCCCGACATACTCCGCGTCCGCGTCGATGGCGTTCAGAATATCCTCGAGCTCATCGCCGAGGAACACGGACACGATGGCCGGCGGGGCCTCGTTGGCGCCGAGGCGGTGGTCGTTTCCGGCGGTGGCGACGGAGATGCGAAGAAGGTCCTGATAGTCGTCCACGGCCTTGATAACAGCGCACAAAAAAAGCAGAAACTGCGCGTTTTCATACGGCGTGTCCCCCGGCTCGAGCAGGTTCACCCCCGCGTCGGTGGAAAGGCTCCAGTTGTTGTGCTTGCCAGAGCCGTTGACCCCGTCGAAGGGCTTTTCGTGCAGCAGGCAGACCAGCCCGTGGCGCCTGGCTATTTTCTGCATCAGCTCCATGGTCAGCTGGTTGTGGTCGGTGGCGAGGTTGGTGGTGGTGAAGATGGGGGCCAGCTCGTGCTGGGCCGGGGCAACCTCGTTGTGCTCGGTTTTCGCCAGAATGCCGAGCTTCCACAGCTCGTCGTCGAGCTCCTTCATAAACGCGGCGACGCGCGGTTTTATCGCGCCGAAATAGTGGTCCTCCATCTCCTGGCCCTTCGGCGGCATCGCGCCGAAAAGCGTGCGCCCGGAGAAGATGAGGTCGCGCCGCTTCGTGTAAAGCGCCTCGTCAACAAGAAAGTATTCCTGCTCCGGCCCGACGGTGGTTTTTACGGTTTTGACATCGCTGTTGCCGAACAGGCGAAGCACGCGCAGGGCCTGGCGGTTTATGGCCTCCATGCTTCGCAGCAGGGGGGTCTTGGTGTCCAGCGCCTCGCCGCCGTAGGAGCAGAAGGCGGTGGGGATGCACAGCGCGCCGTCCTTGATGAAGGCGTAGGAGGTGGGGTCCCAGGCGGTGTAGCCGCGCGCCTCAAAGGTGGCGCGAAGGCCGCCGGAGGGGAAGCTGGACGCGTCCGGCTCGCCGCGGACAAGCTCCTTGCCGGAGAACTCCATGATGACGCGGCAGCCGCCGACGGGGGAGATGAAGCTGTCGTGCTTTTCGGCGGTGAAGCCGGTCATGGGCTGGAACCAGTGGGTGAAATGGGTCGCGCCCTTTTCGATCGCCCAGTCCTTCATGGCGTTGGCCACGATGTTGGCAACCTCGCTGTCGAGCCTCTCGCCCGTCTGCATGGCCGAGAGCAGCCGCTTATACGTGTTGCTGGGCAGGCGCTCGCGCATGACCGCGTCGTTGAATACCATTGAGCCGAAAAGCTCTGTCACATTGCTCATCTTAAATCCCTCTCCTCCGCAAAAATAAAGCGCCGCCCCTGAGAGAAGAGCGACGGTCGTTGTCGGTTCTTGTTGCACTATACCCCACGCGCGCGCGCTTGTCAACATTTTTTTGGCGCGGAATCGGGATTTTTGTGTTGACAAACGCGGGAGTTTGGGTATATAATTCTCTGGTATTTGAAAAGAGCGCATATTGTTTTGAAGGTCTTCACGGACGCAGGGGCATAGTGCCCCCTAAAGGCGTCGGTGAATTTTTTTATGCAGACCGATGAAAGTGAGGATATGCGCATGAGCAAATATATTTTTGTCACCGGCGGCGTGGTGTCGGGACTCGGTAAGGGGATAACGGCGGCGTCGCTGGGGCGGCTTTTGAAGGCGCGCGGGCTGAAGGTGGCCGCGCAGAAGCTCGATCCCTACATAAACGTCGACCCCGGCACCATGAGCCCCTACCAGCACGGCGAGGTATACGTGACCGGGGACGGCGCCGAAACCGACCTGGACCTGGGTCATTACGAAAGATTTATCGACGAAGACTTAAATAAGTATTCCAATTTGACCACAGGTAAGGTATACTGGAATATATTGAACAAGGAGCGCCGGGGGCAGTTCCTGGGCGAGACGGTGCAGGTCATTCCGCATGTGACCAACGAGATAAAGGATTTTATCTACGCCGTCGGCAGAAAGACGGCCGCCGACGTGGTGATAACAGAGATCGGCGGCACTACCGGCGACATTGAAAGCCAGCCGTTTCTGGAGGCCATACGACAGGTGGGGCTGGAGGCCGGCAGGGAAAACAGCCTGTACATCCACGTCACGCTCGTGCCCTATCTCCACGGCAGCGACGAGCACAAGTCCAAGCCCACGCAGCACTCGGTCAAGGAGCTGCGCGGAATGGGCATAAGCCCGGACATAATCGTGCTGCGCTGCGACGAAGAGCTGGAGGACTCCATTTTCAGGAAGATAGCGCTTTTCTGCAACGTCAAGCCCGACTGCGTTATCGAGAACATGACCCTTCCCATACTCTACGAAGCGCCCGTGATGCTCGAGCGGCAGAATTTCTCGGCCATAGTCTGCCGTGAGCTGGGGCTGGATGCGCCCGAGCCGGAGCTGGGCGACTGGCTGGCAATGCTCGAGAGCGTTAAAAGCGCCTCCCGCCATGTCAAGATCGCGCTCGTGGGCAAGTATGTCCAGCTGCACGACGCCTACCTCTCCGTTGCCGAGGCGCTGCACCACGCCGGCTACGCCCTGGGCGCTCAGGTGGAGATAGCCTGGATCGACAGCGAGACCGTCACGGCCGAAAACGCCGCCGGGGTGCTGGGCGATTGCGGCGGCATCCTTGTCCCCGGCGGCTTCGGCGGCAGGGGAGTCGAGGGCAAGATCGCCGCGGCGCGGTACGCGCGCGAAAACGGCGTGCCCTACCTCGGCATCTGCCTGGGGATGCAGGCGGCGGTCATCGAGTTTGCGCGGAGTGTCTGCCGCTGGCCGGACGCCGACTCGGGCGAGTTCGCGCCGGAGTCGCGCCACAAGGTCATCGATTTCCTCCCCGAGCAGAGCGAGAGCGTGGACAAGGGCGGCACCCTGCGCCTGGGGGCCTATCCCTGCGAGATAGTGCCCGGCACGGCGCTGGCGCGCTGCTACGGCGAGACGCTTATTTCTGAGCGGCACCGCCACCGCTATGAGTTCAACAACGATTTCCGTGACGGGCTGTCCCGCGCGGGGCTGACGCTGTGCGGCCTGTCGCCCGACGGGCGCATTGTCGAGGCCGTGGAGATCGCCGGGCACCCCTTCTTCGTGGGCGTGCAGTTTCACCCCGAGTTTAAGAGCCGCCCCAACCGGCCCCACCCGCTGTTTCTGGGGCTGATAAAGGCGGCAATGGAAAGAAAATAACAATCCAAAATATAAGCGAGGTATCGTATAAATGCACGAATTTTATCAGAATCCGCTATGCCTGCGCTATTCCAGCGAGGAGATGAAGCGCCTTTTCTCGGACGACACCAAGTTCTCCACCTGGCGAAAGCTGTGGATAGCCCTCGCCGAGAGCGAGCGCGAGCTGGGGCTGGACATCTCGCAGGAGCAGATCGAGCAGATGAAGGCGCACATCGGCGACATCGACTACGGCTTCGCCGCCGCGCGCGAGCACGAGGTGCGCCACGATGTCATGGCCCATGTGCTGACCTACGGCGAGGCCTGCCCGGACGCAAAGCCCATAATCCACCTGGGCGCGACCTCCTGCTACGTCGGCGACAACACGGACATAATACTCATGCGCGAGGGCCTCCGGCGCGTCCGCAAAATGCTGCTGACCGCCATTTCCGCGCTGTGCGGTTTTGCGGAGAAAAACAAGGCGATACCCACGCTGGCCTACACCCACTTCCAGGCCGCCCAGCCCACTACCGTGGGCAAGCGCGCCACGCTGTGGATAAACGATCTTGTCTGTGACCTCGAGCAGCTCCAGTTCCAGCTTGAAAATTTAAAACTCCTCGGCTGCAAGGGCACCACGGGCACGGGCGCAAGCTTTCTGGAGCTGTTCGACGGGGATAAGGAGAAGGTCGTGGAGCTGGAGCGGAGGATCGCCGCGAAGATGGGCTTTGACCGCTGCCAGAGCGTCAGCGGACAGACCTACACGCGAAAGGTGGACTTTTTCGTTTTGCAGGTGCTCAGCGGCATCGCACAGAGCGCGACAAAGTTTTCAAACGACATCCGGCTGCTCAGCCACCTCAAGGAGGTTGACGAGCCCTTCGAGGACAAGCAGATAGGCTCCTCGGCCATGGCCTACAAGCGCAACCCCATGCGAAGCGAGCGCATGGCGTCCCTGTCCCGCTATGTGATAAACGACCTGCAAAACGCGGCCATAACCGCCTCAGCCCAGTGGTTCGAGCGCACGCTGGACGACTCCGCCAACCGCCGGCTGAGCATCCCGGAGGCGTTTCTGGCCACCGACGGCGTGCTGGCGCTGTACATCAACGTCATAAGCGGCCTGCGGGTCTACCCCGCGGTGATGGAAAAGCACCTGCGCGCGGAGCTGCCGTTTATGGCGACGGAGAATATTCTCATGTACTGCGTCAAGAACAAGGGCGGCGACCGCCAGGCCCTGCACGAGGCCATACGCCGCCACTCTGTCAGGGCCGCGGAGCAGGTCAAGCTCCACGGCGGGGACAACGACCTGCTCGAGCGCGTCATGGCCGACGGGACCTTCGGCCTGACCGGCGACGAGCTCGCCCGGCTCACCGACCCGAAAACCTTCACCGGCATGGCCGAGACTCAGACAGAGACGTATCTGAGCGAGGTCGTAAAGCCGCTGCTGGAAAAATACAAGGACGAAATTGGGATCGACACCGAAATAAAAGTCTAAAGGAGTAAAAAATCATGTTGACAGCGATAGTTGGAACAAACTGGGGAGACGAGGGAAAGGGGCGCATGGTCGACCTGCTCTCCGGCAAGTACGACATTGTCATGCGCTATCAGGGCGGCAACAACGCCGGACACACAGTCGTGAACGAAAAGGGCAAGTTCATTTTGAACCTCATGCCCTCCGGCATCCTGCGCGGCGAGACCGTGAACATCATGGGCCCCGGCATGGTCATCGACCTTGAGCACCTGTGCCGCGAGGCGCAGAGTCTTCGCGACGGCGGCATCGAGATAACGCCCGAGCACCTGAAGATAAGCGACCGGGCGACGATCTGTATGCCCTATCACAAGCTGCTCGACGAGCTCGAGGAGGACCGCCTTGCCGACAAGAAATTCGGTTCCACCCGCCGGGGCATCTCGCCCGTGTACTCGGACAAGTACATGAAAAAGGCCCTGCGAATGGGCGATCTGCTTCACCTCGATACGCTGGAGCAGCGCATGAAGGATTTGTGCGAGTGGAAGAACCTCACCGTTGAAAAGGGCTACGGACACGAGCCGGTGGATTATAAGGAAATGCTCGCCTGGCTGGAGAAATACGGCACACCGTGGACGGACTATATCTGCGACACCTCCGGGTATCTGGACAGGGCTGTCCGCGAGGACAAGAGCATAATGTTCGAGGCCCAGCTCGGCGCACTGCGCGACATTGATTTCGGCATATACCCCTACACCTCCGCGTCATCCACCATTGCCGCCTACGCCCCCGTGGGCGCGGGTGTGCCGCAGTATAAGCTCGACGAGAGCATCGGCATAATGAAGGCCTATTCCAGCTGCGTGGGCGAGGGCCCCTTTACCTGCGAGCTGTTCGGCGAGGAGGCC
>JAMPGF010000086.1 GCA_023664105.1 Butyricicoccus sp.
GGCGTCGGTGTACGGCGGGACGAACGGCTCGAGCGCCATGTGGAGCATGGCTGATGAGGCCGAGTGGGACTACCCCGCCGACAGCAACGCCCCCGCGCCCGAGCCGGAGGAAGCGCCCGCGAGCGGCGAGCTCCAGCCGATCGCCGGGAACGTGCCGGAAAACGCCAAGCTCATCTACACCGCGGACATAAATTTGCAGACCACGGAGTTTGACGAGGCGACGGCGGGGCTGTCCAGGCTCGTGAATGAGATGGGCGGCTATTTTGAAAACAGCAGCGTCAACAACTACTCCAGCTACCGCAGCGGGAATTACACCGTGCGCGTCCCGGCGAAGAGCTTCGACGCGTTCTGCGCGCAGGTGGGGCAGCTGTGCCAGATGACCTACATCAGCCGCTCCGCCGAGGACGTGAGCGAGAGCTACTACGACCTGGAAAGCCGCCTTGCCACTCAGCAGACCAAGCTCGCGCGGCTTCAGGAGCTGCTGGAAAAGGCCGAGAGCATGGAGGACATCATCACCATCGAAAGCGCAATTTCCGACACCGAGCTGAACATCGAGTGGCTGACCGGAGACCTGCGGCACTACGACTCGCTGGTGGGCTACTCCACGGTGTACATCTCGCTCGACGAGGTCTACCGCCTGGACGATGTCGAGCAGCCCGCCATCGGCTTCGGCGCGAAAATGGCCGAGGCGCTGAAAAACGGCTGCTCAACCTTCGTGTGGAGCTTGCAGAACCTCCTGCTGGCCGTGGCCTACAACTGGGTCGGCTGGCTTATCTTCCTGGTGATCGCGGCCGCGGCTGCGGTCGTGATCGTGCGCGCGGTAAGGCGCCGGAGGAAAAAGCGCGAGGACCGCGACGGCGAGTGAGCGGAAGCGGAGACAGGAAATGGACGGAAAACGCTGGAAAATACTGGCTTTGCTGCTGTGCGCGCTGCTGCTTGCCGGCTGCGGGCAGCAGCTGAGCGCTCAGGACTTGGCGGGCAAGACCTACGTCTACGAAAAGCCCGGCTTCGGCGGGGACTTCACCGTCACGCTGGACGCCGACGGCGGCTTCACCTGCTATGAGGGCGGCCTGAGCAGCTACATTGGCGCCGGGGACTGGGAGCTGGACGGCGGGACGCTGGTTTTGCGCGACACGGCGATCCCGAGCGACCCGAAAACCTACCGCTTCCGGGTGCAGGACGGGGCGCTGGCGTTCCTCGCGGGGGAGTCGGACGAATTCCTGTTCGTCCAGCCCGCGGAGGGGGAGCTGTTTTCCCCGCGGGCTTAGCCCCCGGCGGGTTGAGGCTATCCTGCCAAAATTTTGAATGAGCGAAAAGATCACCGCGCCCGCCGCGACAGCGGGAGCGGTGATTTTTTGCTTGTGCGATTTTGTTTGGTGTGGTAGAATGTCCAAACGGGAATAGACATCCGGGAGGAGACAGGACATGTACAGACGGAAAATTATTTTTCAATACAACGCGCCGACGACGCTGACCTTCGCGCTTGTCGCGCTGGGGGCGCTGATCCTGGCGCACTTCACGGGCGGGGCGAGCACGCAGAAATACTTCTGCGTCTACCGCTCCTCCCTGCTCGACCCGCTGACCTATCTGCGGTTTTTCACGCATGTGCTGGGCCACGCGGACCTGTCGCACTACACGAACAACATCATCCTCATGCTCGTGCTCGGGCCGACGCTTGAGGAGCGCTACGGCAGCAACACGATGTTGTTCGCCATCCTGCTCACGGCGCTGGTGGCGGGGCTTATCCAGTGGATCTGCTTCCCCCATTCCGCGCTGCTGGGCGCGTCGGGCATCGTGTTTATGATGATTATCATGGCCTCGCTCGGCGGGATGCACGGCGGCGGGATCCCTCTGACGCTGGTGTTCGTCTTTCTCGTTTATGTCGGGCGGGAGATCTACAGCGGGATCGTGCTCGCTGACAACATCTCCCAGCTGACGCACATCGTTGGCGGCGTCTGCGGCGCGGTGCTGGGGATCATGCTGAGGCGGAATTGATGCTTTGGGGCGGCGAAAACCCGGAATTTTGAAAAATTCCGGGTTTTTTCATTTTTGTTGCATATGTTGCTGCTAATTTTAGGGGGCGCGGGGGCGTATGGGTAGAAGGGGAGGAGAGATTTTCCCGTCACGAACGCACCGCCGCTTCAAGCTGCTCCAGAGCACGGGTGAGCGTGGAGCGCGGGCAGGCAAGGACTATGCGCTGGAACTGCTCGGACTTCTCTCCAAAAATGTGGCCCGCATCGAGCCAGAGCCTGGCGCGCTTGATAATCAGGTCGTTGAGTTCCTCCCGCGTCAGGCCCAGGCCGGAGCAGTCAAGCCAGGCAAAGTAGGTGCCCTCGGGCTCGACAAGCTTTATCTCCGGCAGCCTCTCGCAAAGGAACTCGCACAGATAATCCAGGTTCGCGCGCATGTACGCGCTGCACTGCTCGAGCCACGGCCCGCCCTCCGCGTAGGCCGCTCGGCTGGCGGCAAGGCCCATGGAGTTAAGCTGGGAATAGCCGCTGGCGTTGATCTCCTGCTTGAACTTCTGGCGGGTCTCCCCGCCCGGTATCCAGATATTAGAAACTTGCAGTCCGGCAATATTAAAACTCTTGCTCGGCGCGGTGAAGATGACACACCGCCCCGCCAGCTCCGGGCAGGCCTGGGCAAAGACGCTGTGCTCATGCCCGGGGAAGGCGAAGTCGCAGTGTATCTCGTCCGAGAGCACAAATACGCCGTGCTTCTGGCAGATACTCCCCAGCTCGCGCAGCTCCTCACGCGTCCAGACGCGGCCCGTGGGGTTGTGGGGCGAGCAGAGGATGAAGGCGCGCACGTTATGCTCGGTTATCTTGCGCTCGAAGTCCGCGAAGTCGATGCTGTAGCGCCCGCCGGAGTAGATCAGCTCGTTTTCCACAAGCACGCGGCCGTTGTCGCGCACGACGCTGTAGAAGGGATAGTAGACGGGCGGCTGGATGATTATCGCGTCTCCGGGCTCCGTGAGCGCGCGCACGGCCATAGCCAGGGCGTAGACTACGCCGGGGGTTTTCACGAGCCACTCTTTTTCCGGCTTCCAGCCGAAGCGCTTGTCGAACCAGGCCGCGACGGTTTCGGCATAGCTGTCATTGACCTCGCTGTAGCCGAAGATGCCGTGATCGACGCATTTTTGCAGCGCCTCAAGCACGCAGTTCGGCGCGCGGAAGTCCATGTCCGCCACCCAGAGCGGCAGTGTGTCCTCCGGCAGACCGCGCAGGGCCGCGCAGTCGAATTTCAGGCTGTTTGTGTTTTTTCGCTCTATTATCTCGTCAAAGTCGTACTGCTTCATTGCTTTCCCTCCGAAGTTTATTTCTGCTATTATGATAACTTATGCCCGGCGGAAAATCAATCTCTGTCTTTGTATCGGCTTTTCGTCGAATTTACCATTATTTCGTCAAAATGTGCGCGGAAATACTTGCATTTTGACGTTGCAGGGTGTATTATTAGGGTGAAAGCTATCCCGGCGTATTCGGGCATATAACAGAGCCAGAAAGGAGTATGGAATATGAAGCTGACTTTTCTCGGCGCGACGCATGAGGTCACGGGGAGCTGTACGCTCATCGAGGTCGGCGGGGCCTACGGGCTGGTCGACTTCGGCATGGAGCAGGGCTCGGACACCTTTGTCAACCGCGAGATCCCCGTCGAGGCGGAGCGCATTGATTTCGTTTTGCTCACCCACGCGCACATCGACCACTCCGGCAACCTGCCGCTGCTGTACAAAAACGGCTTCCGCGGGCCGATTTTCGCCACGAGCGCCACCTGCCATCTGTGCGAGATAATGCTTCGCGACTGCGCGTACATACAGCAGTCCGACGCGGAGTGGAAGTCCCGCAAATCCCAGCGCGCCGGCGGGCCGGCAATCGAGCCGGTGTACGACATCGCCGATGCCGAGGGCGCGATCAGCCGCCTGCGGCCCTGCGAGTACAACACCCATATCCAGGTCGGCGAGAACGTGTTCGTCCGCTTCACCGACGCGGGGCACCTCATGGGCTCGGCCAGCATCGAGGTCTGGCTAAGGGAGAACGGCGAGACGAAAAAGGTCGTCTTTTCCGGCGACGTGGGCAACATCAATCAGCCGATAATCAAGAACCCGCACTATATCACGGAGGCCGACTACGTGGTCACCGAGTCGACCTACGGCGACCGCGACCACGAAAAGGGCGAGCTCGACAGCGTGGGGCTGCTGGCCTCGAAAATACAGCTTGTGCTCGACCGCGGGGGGAACCTTGTGATACCCTCCTTCGCCGTCGGGCGCACGCAGGAGATGCTGTATTTTATCCGCGAGATAAAGCTGCGCGGGCTCGTCAAGGGGCACGACGGCTTCCCCGTGTACGTCGACAGCCCCATGGCAAACGACGCCACCGGGATTTTCCTGCAATGCGACAGGAGCTTCTTCAACGACGAGACGCGCGCGCTGCTCAACGCGGGCGTTAACCCGCTGGTTTTCGACGGGCTGCACGTCTCCGTTTCCAGCGAGGAGTCGCGGCTTATCAACTCCAACCCCGAGCCGAAGGTGATAATCTCCGCCAGCGGCATGTGCGACGCGGGACGTATACGCCACCACCTCAAGCATAACCTCTGGCGCAAGGAGAGCATGATTCTGTTCGTCGGCTATCAGGCCGTGGGCACCACGGGCCGCGCCATTCGCGACGGGGCGAAGAAGGTCAAGCTCTTCGGCGAGGAGGTCGCGGTCAACGCGGAGATAAGCTATCTGCCCGGCAAGAGCGGCCACGCCGACAAGGAGGGCCTGCTCCGGTGGATCAACAGCTTTGAGACCAGGCCGCAGATGGTTTTCGTCAACCACGGCGACGACCAGGTCTGTCAGGCCTACGCGAAGTGTCTGGAGGAGGAGTACGGCTACAACACCTACGCGCCCTACAGCGGCACGGTGTTTGACCTTGAGACCAACGCCTTCATCGAGATGCCCGAGGGCATACCCGTATCCAGAAAGACCGCCAAGCAGGCGCGCAACCTTGCTGTGCTCGATACGCTTATCGCGGCCTGCGAGCGCCTGCTCAGCGTCGCGCGCTCGTGCAAGAGCATCCCGAACAAGGAGATCTCCCGCTTCGCCGGACAGGTCAACTCGCTGGCCGACAAGTGGAGCAGTTGGGTGAAGAAGCAGTAAAAGCTCAAATCAGAGGCAAAGCCGCTAACAAATTCTTAGATCTACGAGGTTTTTTGACAGTATGAGGCCCCCGCGTCAGCGGGGGCCTTTTTGCGTTTTCTCAGGCCCAGTACGTACCTGAATCAATATTCAGCTCGGTCGTGCCGTCCGGGCGGTGTTCGGTTGTGATTTTCGTTGTGCGCCACCACTGCGCGCCGCGGTCCTCGTCGCGGATCTCCTCGCAATCCAGCGCGAATATATCCAGTTTGGGATATTTCGCTGTCAGAGCGCGAAATACGGGCAGGATGTCCTTTACGGAGACATCGCATTCGGCCTCGTGATAGCCGTAGGTCCTGTCCTTCTCCCATTGCGCTTCACCGGAGGCGGCGCGGCTGATGGATCCCATTGCCTCGGCGAGGATCGCGTCTTTATTTTCATCCTGGATTTTGATGCTTATTTTCATGCTGTTTTCCCCTTTCAGCTCAGCGCGTCGCTCAGGCGGCCGAAGTCGTCTATGCCGAGCGCCTCGCCGCGCACGCTTCCGTCAAGGCCGCAGCTATCGAGCGCGGCGGCTATCCGCTGTTTGTCAAAGCCCGCGCCGAGGCCGTTTGAAAGCGCGTTGACAAGCGTCTTGCGCCGCTGACTGAAGGCCGCGCGGACTATGCTCAGCATCAGCTTTTCGTCCCGCACCGGGTAGGGCGGGGTCTCGCGCCGCTCGAGGCGGAGCACGGTGCTGGTGACCTTCGGCGCGGGGACGAAGCAGCCCGGCGGCACGTCGAAAAGCTCCCGCGCGCGGCAGCGCCACTGCATCAGAACCGTGAAAGCGCCGTAGTCGGCGGTATTCTCCCGGCAGCAGACGCGCCGGGACGCTTCGCGCTGGAGCAGGACGGTGAAGGACTCAAAGCCCTCAAGCCCCGTCAGAAGCGTGAGCGCCGGGGTGGTGATGTTGTACGGGAGATTGGCGCACACGCAAAGGCGGGAGCAGCCGGCAAGCTCGGTTTTCACAAGCTGCTCAAGGTCGAGCCTGAGCATGTCGCCAAAGGTGACGCTAACGTTCTCGCAGCCGGCAAGCGTTTCCGCCAGCACGGGGGCGAGGGCTTTGTCCAGCTCCACCGCCGCGACCTTTCCCGCGCGCGCGGACAGCTCGCGCGTCAGGCAGCCGATACCGGGGCCTATTTCCAGCACGCCTGTGTCCGTGTCCAGGCCTGCCTCGTCCGCGATCCGCCGGGGCACCCAGTCCGCGCACAGGAAATTCTGGCCCAGGGACCTGGAAAACCGGAAGCCGTGCCGCCCCAGCAGGGCCCTTATCTCGTTTATGTCGGTCAGGTTCACCCGCTCACCCCTTTGCAAGCGGCAGGTCATACGCCTGGCGGCGCGGGTCGTGGCCCGGCTCGGACGCGACAAGCACGTTGCCGCGGTAGGTGAAGCCGAAGGCGGCCAGCAGAGCGCGCATGGACTTGTTTTTCTTGTGCGTGTCCGCGCGCACGGCCCCGACATCATATGAGCGCGCCAGCTCGAGCGCGGCGCGCATGAGCTCGCGGGACATGTCCGAGCCGCGAAAGCGCGTCGCGACCGCGAGGCGGTGCAGCGCGCAGTAGGGCCCGGCGGTGCTCCACCTGCCGTCGGCCAGGTGCTCGTAGCCCTCCTCGGGCGTGCGCGTGAGGGTGAAAAAGCCCGCGCTCTCGCCGCCGTAGGTGACGATGTGGCACTCCCCGCGCGCGATGTCCGCGGCAAAGCTCTCCTCATTCGGATACCCGCCCTGCCACTGGTCGATGCCGTGCTTTTTCAGGTGCCGCCGCGCTCCGGCGACCATCTCCATTATCGCCGGGATATCCTCCGGCACGGCGGGGCGGCAGGCAATCGGCTCGGTGAGCTTCATTTTCGCGCGCTCGCGGCGTATTTCGCGAAGAAGCTGGGCATCGGAGTCATTCAGCTCCAGCTTTTCAAACATGTCGGGGCGCTTGTCCATGGTGCGCGCGATCATCTGCTTGCGCCGCCAGCGCTCTATCTCGGCGTGGTTGCCGTTTTTGAGCACCTCCGGCACGCTCTCCCCCTCCCAGATTTCGGGGCGGGTGTACTGGGGGTACTCAAGCAGGCCCTCCCAGTGGCTCTCGCCGGTGTAGCACTGCTCGTCGGACAGCACCCCCGGCACCATGCGGCAGACGCAGTCGGCCACGGCCATGGCGGCAAGCTCCCCGCCGGTGAGGACGAAGTCGCCGATGGACAGCTCCTCGTCCACGCATTTTTTAACAAAACGCTCGTCCACGCCCTCGTAGTGCCCGCACACGAGCACGAGGTGGTCGTACTCGCGCACAAGCTCACGGGCCTTGGCCTGGGTGAAGGTCTTGCCCTGGGGGCTCATGTATATCACGCGGCTTTTGCGGTCCCGGGCGCGGCTCATCACATCGTCGAGGCAGGCTTTGAGCGGCTGGGCCATCATCACGCAGCCCCAGCCGCCGCCGTAGGGGTAGTCGTCCACCTGGCGCTGGCGGTTTTCGGTGTAGTCGCGGATTTGTATGCAGTTTATCTCGATTATCCCCTTTTTCGCCGCGCGGCCGAGTATGCTCTCGTGCAGGACGGCGTTCATGGTGCCGGGGAATAGGGTCAGTATGTCAATTTTCATTTCAGAACGAGACGGTAAGCTGCATTTTGAACCTTGTCTCGCCGTACACCGCGTGGGGGATGTCCTTGGGCATGATGAGGGTTTCGCCCTCGCCCAAATGGAACACCTCGCCGCCTACGGTGAAGCGGCCTCTGCCCTCGAGCACCGTTACCATGGCGTCGCCTCCCGCGGCGTGGGTGGATATCTCCTCGCCCTCGGCAAAGGAAAATACCGTCATGCTCACCTTATCGTTCTGCACCAGGGTCTTGCTGACCACCTGTCCGTCCTGATAGTCCACGAGCTCCTTGAGCCTTAAAATGGTCTGCTTTTCAACGTTTTTATACATTGTCGTCTCCTTTTCTGGTCGTATACAGAAAAGCTCCCCCGATGGGGAGCTTCCTGTTTTATGGTTTTACGCGATACATTTGGCGGGGCACTTTTCCTTGCATGTGCCGCAGCCGGTGCACTTGGAGTAGTCGATGGACGCGAGGTTGTTTTCAAGCTTTATCGCGCCGGAGGGGCAGTTCTTCATGCAGATTCCGCAGCCGATGCAGCCGGCGGAGCATTTCTTGCGAACCGCCGCGCCCTTGTCATGGCTCGAGCAGCTGACCAGCACGGGAGAGGCAACCGGCAGGACCTTTATGACCTTGTTCGGGCACACATTCGTGCAGGCTCCGCAGCCGGTGCACACGCGGGTGTCGACGTGGGCGATGCCGTTTTCAATGCAGATGGCATCGCTCGGGCAGGCCGCGGCGCAGTCGCCAAGGCCCATGCAGCCGAAGGTGCAGGAGCCCGCTCCGCCAAACATCAGCTTCGCGGCGGCACAGCTCTCGATTCCGGCGTACTCCATCTTGTTCCTGGTGGCGTTGCAGTCGCCGCGGCAGGCGACGACGGCGGCCTTCTGGACCATCTCGCCGGCGGAGCGGCCGAGCACGGCGGCCACGGCCTG
>JAMPGF010000087.1 GCA_023664105.1 Butyricicoccus sp.
CACGGGAGGCGCGGGCGCGGACAGCTCAGGCTCCGGCGTGACTTCCGGCGCGGGGACAGGCTCGTCCCGCTCCGGGACGAGCGAGCTGATGTACAGCAGCACCTGGGTGTAGTCCGTGTCGCGGCAGAGAATTTTCTGCGCCTGGGAGCGGATTTCCAGCACCGCGCCGGGGGCCAGGAATTTTATAATTGTCAGCAATATGAATATCCCCGCGGAAATCAGACATTTCCTTCTGCTCAAATTCTCGGCTCTCCCTTCAGCGCATCATCTAAGGATAAGCTTATGCGCGTCCCGCCCTGTTTTTTCCTGCCCTGCCGTATATTTCCCGCAAAAAGTGAGGATAATGTAAGCGAGGTGATTTTAATGAGCAAAAAGAACAAAACCAGAAACGACAGCAACCAGCCGCAGTCCGGGCCGGGACATGGCCCCGTCCAGCTGACGAGCGACAGTACGCAGAGCAGCGGCGGCAACAATGCCAATAATTCCAATAATAAGCGCAAGAAGTGACCCCGGTGGGTCACTTCTTGCGCTTATGTATCGATTTTGTCTATATCTATCACCGAAACCTCATACGCCGTCTTTTCCACGCTTACGCCGTCGACGTTCTTCGTGTACTTGCGGCTCTGTATCCTGCCGTCCAGCTCCACGACGCTGCCCACGTCCCAGGCGGAGGCGGCGCGGGCGCGCTCGCCCCAGGCGATGCAGGGCAGATAGTCGCTTCGCCCGTAGCGGCGGTTTACAGCTATCATCAGGTCGCATATCTCCCGCCCCATGGGCGTGACGCGAAGGTTCGGCTGCTTGCAGACCGTGCCGGTCAGCTCGATGACGTTCTCGTCCTCGCCGTCGTCAAACCACAGCTCCCGGGCGAAAACGCTTATCACCAGCTTAGGGCCCTCACCGCTTTTGTTGTTGAAGGAGCGCAGCTCGCCGGAAACGCACAGCTTCTGCCTGCTTTCGATCTCCACGCTCTCGGCCAGCTCCTGGCGGACTATGACGTTGACGGTGTCCGCCGCGCCGGACAGGCGCAGTATCTCCAGGGGGAACTGATAAAACCGCTCGCCGCGGTTTTCATGGGAAAAGCACGGAGTGCCGGCCAGCGTTCCGCGCAGCATTGCGTAGTTGCTTACTTTAACCTCTTCCATTTCTCACACCTCGTATCATTGGATACTTGATGATATTCACCCCTGTCCGAAAATATTACCGCTTTGCCTTGCAAAGCAGATACGGGTATTGTATAATTGCGGTAAGAAAAGAAAGGAGCTTTTTACCGTGGATATAAAGGACATACTCGCGAAATGCGACCACACCCTCCTGCGCCAGGACTGCACCGGCGCGGAGATTATCGAGCTGTGCGACCAGGCGATGAAGTACGGCTGCGCCAGCGTGTGCATCCCGCCCGCCCACG
This sequence comes from Butyricicoccus sp., assembly GCA_023664105.1. Taxonomy (GTDB): domain Bacteria; phylum Bacillota; class Clostridia; order Oscillospirales; family Oscillospiraceae; genus JAMPGF01. Next base: position 1,406 of record JAMPGF010000087.1, read on the forward strand.
TTCCGGGCGCGAAGAAGTACGTTGGCGACAGGCTCACGATCTGTACCGTCATCGGCTTTCCCAACGGCTACATGACCACCGCGGCCAAGGCCTATGAGGCCGCCGACGCCGTGATGCAGGGCGCGGACGAGATCGACATGGTAGCCAACATCTGCATGATAAAGGACGGCTGCTGGGACGCCGTGGCCGAGGACATTCAGGCCGTGCGCCACGCGATACCGGGCAAGCTGCTCAAGGTGATTATCGAGACATGCCTGCTCACCGACGAGGAGAAAATAAAGATGTGCGAGATCGTTTCCCGCTCCGGCGCGGAGTACATAAAGACCTCCACCGGCTTCTCTACCGGCGGGGCGACCTTCGCCGACGTGGAGCTGATGCGAGGGCACAGCGCGCCCCACCTGAAGGTCAAGGCCGCGGGGGGCATCGCCTCGCTTGCCGACGCCGAGCGCTTTATCGAGCTGGGCGCGGACAGGCTCGGCACCAGCAGGATCGTGAAAATCGCCATGGCGCAGGAGTCCGGAAACGCGTAAGGGTGGCGGAAAACAGTAAAAAATGGAGCGGAAGCAATTCCGCTCCATTTTTTGCGCGCGGGCAGAAAAAAATATCGAAAAAACACTTGACATGGGGAGCAGAGCGTGATATATAAATGAACATAGATATAAACAATTATTTATATGATGTTCCGAAAGAAGGAGGGATGAGGATGGCCGATAACTGCGAGGTGGAGCTGTGCCGGGAGCACAATGTGCATGAGGACCGGATCAGCCTTGCGGCCGAGGGACTGCCGCCGGAGGACGAGATGGCGGATATGGCCGAGCTGTTCAAGGTCTTCGGCGACTCCACGCGCATAAAAATTCTCTGCATTTTGTGGCGCGGCGAGCTGTGCGTGTGCGACATGGCCGCGCTGCTGCGCCTGACCCAGCCGGCGGTGTCCTATCAGCTGAAGGTGCTCAAGCAGGCCAGGCTGGTGAAAAACCGCCGCGACGGAAAAACCGTTTATTACTCCCTTGCCGACGAGCATGTGAAAACCATAATCGGCATGGCAAAGGAACATTTAGAGGAGGAAAAATAATTTCTCCAATCAAAACAAGGAAAGGTGATAGAAATGAAAAAAACCTACAGGCTCGAGAATCTCGACTGCGCCAACTGCGCGGCTAAAATGGAGCACGCGATAAAAAAGCTCGACGGCGTGACAAACGCCAGCGTGAGCTTCCTGACACAGAAAATGACCGTGGAAACGGACAGGGACAGCCTTGACGAGATCATGAAGGAGGTCGTCAAGGTCTGCAAAAAGGTCGAGCCGGACTGCGTTATCCATGTCTGAGGTACTGCTATGGGAAGAAAGCAGAAAAAAGCCCTGCTGCGGATAATTCTCGGCGCGGCGCTGTTTATCGCGGCCTGCCTGCTGCCGCTGAAGGGCTGGGCGCGGGGACTGGTTTTTCTCGCGCCGTACCTGTTCATCGGCTGGGACGTGCTGTGGAACGCGGTGAAGAACCTCGCGCACGGGCAGCTCTTTGACGAGAAATTCCTGATGGCGCTGGCCACGGTGGGGGCCTTCGGGATAGGCGAGTACCCCGAGGCGGTGTTCGTCATGCTGTTTTTCCAGATCGGCGAGCTGTTCGAGGGCATTGCCGTGGGGAAGAGCCGCAAGTCAATCTCCGAGCTGATGGACATCCGCCCGGACTGCGCCAACGTCGAGCGCGGCGGGGAAATTTTCGAGGTAGACCCGGACGAGGTCGCCGTGGGCGAGATCATCGTGGTCAAGCCGGGGGAGAAGGCGCCGATCGACGGCGTGGTCGTGGAGGGCGCGTCGAGCCTGAACACCACGGCGCTGACGGGCGAGTCCCTGCCGCGCGACGTGGGCGTGGGCGACGCGGTCGTCTCCGGCTGCGTGAACCTGAACGGGCTGCTGCGGATTCGGACAACGCGCCAGTTCGGCGAGTCCACCGTGGCGAAGATACTCGAGCTGGTGGAAAACTCCGCCGCGAGCAAGTCCAGGAGCGAAAACTTCATCGCGCGCTTCGCGCACTGGTACACGCCCTGCGTGGTCGCCGGGGCGGCGCTGCTGGCCGTCGTGCCGCCGCTGATCGTCGGCGGCTGGAGCGAGTGGATACACCGCGCGCTGATATTCCTGGTCATCTCCTGCCCCTGCGCGCTGGTGATCTCCGTGCCGCTGACCTTCTTCGGCGGCATCGGCGCGGCGTCAAAGCAGGGGATACTTATCAAGGGCAGCAACTACATGGACGCGCTGACGCACGCGGAGCTGGCAGTGATGGACAAAACCGGCACGCTGACAAAGGGCAGCTTCAGCGTCACTCAGGCGCGGCCAAGCGGATGCACACGGGAGCGGCTGCTTGAGCTGGCGGCGCTGGCGGAGGCCTACTCCGACCACCCGATAGCACAGTCCCTGCGCCGGGCCTGGGGCGGCGAGTGTGACAAGCAGCGGGTCAGCGGCGTTGAGGAAACCGCCGGGCACGGCGTGCGCGCGCTGGTCGACGGCGCGGAGGTTTTCTGCGGAAACGAGCGGCTCATGAGCGCGCAAGGCATCACGCCGGAGCACGCCGACGAGACGGGCACGGCGGTGCATGTCGCCGCGGGCGGGGAGTACGCCGGGTACGTTGTGATCTCCGATGAGCTCAAGCCGGGGGCGGCGGAGGCCGTCGCGGGAATGAAGGCGCAGGGCATACGCAAGACCGTGATGCTCAGCGGCGACGCGCGCGCCGCGGCGGAGAAGGCCGCCGCCGAGCTGGGAATTGACGAAGTCCACGCGGAGCTGCTGCCGGGGGACAAGGTCGAGCGGGTGGAGAGCCTGCTTGCGGAGACTTCGGCAAAGGGCAAGCTAATGTTCGTCGGCGACGGGATAAACGACGCGCCGGTGCTCTCGCGCGCGGACATAGGCATAGCCATGGGCGCGCTGGGCTCCGACGCCGCAATCGAAGCCGCGGACATCGTGCTCATGGACGACAAGCCGGGCAAGATAGTTACGGCAATGCAGATCGCCCGGCGCACGAAGCGGATCGTCATGCAGAACATAGTTTTTGCGCTGGCGGTGAAGTTCGGGATGCTGATTTTAGGCGCGCTGGGCTACGCGAATATGTGGGAGGCCAGCTTCGCGGATGTGGGCGTGTGCGTTATTGCGGTGCTCAACGCCATGCGGGCGCTGAAATTTGAGACGCCTGAGCAGAAAAATTTGTGATATTGTGGTACAATAAAGGGGCTGTTCGTCTGAGGACGGGCGGCCCCTTAAAATTTTTTTGGGAAATTTTCGTTTTTGTTGCATATGTTGCTGCTATTTTTGGGGCGCGGGGGCGTATGGGTAGAAGGGCATGAAAATTTTTTGAGAATTGTTGTCACGTTTGCGGGCGGAAGTTGTGTATACGGGTGAAGGGAGGCGGCGGCATGGAGGACGAGGCTATCATACGGCTGTACTGGGACAGGGACGAGCGCGCCATTGAGGAGACGAGCGGGAAGTTCGGGCGCTACTGCCGAGCCGTGGCGATGAACATACTCTCAAGCGAGCGCGACGCGGAGGAGTGTGTCAACGATACCTGGCTGGGCGCGTGGAACGCCATGCCGGAGAGCTGGCCGGAGCACTTGGCGGCGTTTCTCGGCAAGCTGACGCGAAATCTGGCCTTCAACAAATACAAGCAAAGCCGTGCCCAAAAGCGGGGCGGCGGTGAAATGGAGCTGATACTCGACGAGCTGGCCGAGTGCGTGTCGGACGCCGACGACGTGGAGAAGGCCGTAGACCGGCGGGAGCTGGCGCGGGCGGTCAGCGAGTTCGCGCGAGCGCTGCCGGAGGAGAAGCGGCGCGTTTTCGTCCGGCGCTACTGGTACGCCGAGGCGGTGGCGGATATCGCGCGGGAGCTCGGGCTGACGCGCGCGGGCGTGTCAAAAACGCTGGAGCGGACGCGCGGGCGGTTGAGGGAATTTCTGACGGAAAGGGGCTTCGAGCTATGAAGAAGGAAGATTTTTTCGAGGTTATCGGCGATATGGACGGTGAGACAGTCGAGCAGGCAAAAAAGGGCGCGGGGAAAAAGAAATTCTGGAGCGCGCGGCGGATCGTTCCCATCGCGGCGGCGCTGGCGCTGGTGATAGGCCTGGGGAGCTTTGTTGCGGGGCATTGGAGAATGGGAAGCTACGCTCCCGGCTCGTCCTCCGCCGGCGGCAGCGGGCACGACGACGGCAGCACCGTGTTCATGCACTACGGCGGGCCTGTGTTCCCGATGACCGCCATCGAGGGCGGGGAGGGGCTGGAGGCCGAGCGGGAGCTGATATACGACTTCTCGCCGTGGAACAGGTACTGGTGGAGCAACGAGGACGAGGCGGAATCCCGCTTCGGCCTCACCGACGCCGAGCGGCAGGAGGTGCTGGAAATGTACAACGAGTGGTACCCCGAGGGCGGACAGTGGCGCAGCTCCACCAAGCTGCTGGTGACGGACGCGTACACGCTGACGAACAGCACGGAGGAGGACAAAACCGTGACGCTGCTGTACCCCTTCGTCAGCTCCCTGAACGAGCTGCACGGGGACACGCCGGTCATGAGCGCCGACGGCGCGGAGCTGGAGACGGCGGTGATCGCCGGGGGATACTCCGGCGGCTTCGAGGGCGTCGCGGGCAGCGACGACGGGGGGCTGTGGAACCTGGCGCAGCTGGACAGCTGGGAGCAGTACAAGGCGCTGCTGGGCGACGGGCGGTACCTGGAAGCGGCGCTGGGGGACGCGCCGGATTTGTCGGACAGGCCGGTGGTTGTCTATAAATTCACGGACAGCTACGGTCCCCAGGCGGACGATAAGGCGGGCGTGCCCAATCCGTCGATACGGGCGGGCTTTGAGCTGGATTACGAGAAAACCACCGTGCTCAGCTACGGCTTCAACGGCGGGAGCTGGGACAGGGAAAACGGGAGGATGATACGGGTGTTTTCGATTCCCCGCGAGGGCAGACGCAATTACGGCGAGCCGTACTACATGCTCGTCGTGGGCGAGGACATTGAAAACCTGACCACAGGGGGCTACGTCACCGGCGGCACCGAACCGGACACCAAGAAGCTGCCCGACGGGAGCTGGGGCGTGAACGTGGAGCGGTACGAGACGGATTTGGAATCCGCGCTGCGCACGGCGGCGGAGCTGACGTACGGCGGCAATCGGGAATGGGAGGATTCAGACGGAGTAAGCCATGAGCCGGATTTTGAGATGTACTTCGGCATGATGAAGGATTCGCTGTGTAACTACGGGGCGCTGTCGGAGAACGGCCCGGCGCGCTACAGTAACGGTATGCTGGATGAGACGGACTTCGTTGCGGTCGACCGGGTGTTCTACCTCAAGGCGGAGGTCAAGCTCCCCGCCGGGGGGAGCGTGAAGGTGGCGGCGGGCTTTGAGAAGGAGCCGAGCTACGACTTCTACTGCGCCCACACGGAAAATCAGGGCATATACGGCTACGACACGGTGACGAAGCTGGGCACGAGCCTGGATTTTGCGTCGCAGACGGCAGAGGCCGTGAACACGGAAAGCGTGGAGATTGTGCGGCAGAACTACGGCTTCGACTGGGAAAACGGCGTGAGCCGGGTGGAGCTGGATTTGGACGTGGAGCACTATTACCTTGAGGTGCGCGCGAAGGGAGGGGAATAGAAAAAACCCGCCTCCACGTTTCGGGGAGGCGGGTTTCGGTATGTTTGGTTTTTTCTTACTTCTCCGCGATCGCCTTGGTGTCGCGGGCGATCATCAGCTCCTCGTTCGTGGCGATGACGAAAACCTTGACCTTGCTGTCGTCGGCGGAGATGAGATGCTCGTCGGCGCGCTCGGCGTTGCGCTCCGGGTCAAGCTCCACGCCCATGTACTCAAGCCCCTCGCAGATGGCGGCGCGGTCGCCCGCGCCGTTCTCGCCGATGCCGGCGGTGAACACGATGGCGTCAACCCCGCCCATGGCGGCGGCGTAAGCGCCGATGCTCTTCTTGACATCGTAGTGGAACTTGTCGAGCGCCAGCTGGGCGCGGGGGTTGGTGTCCGCGGCCTCCGCAAGGTCGCGGAAGTCGGAGGATACGCCGGAGATGCCCATGACGCCGGACTTCTTGTTGAGGATGTTCATCATTTCCTCTATGCTGTAGCCGTGGCGGCCCATGAGGTACTCGATGATGGTACCGTCAATGTCGCCGCTGCGGGTGCCCATGCTCACGCCGGCGAGAGGCCCGAGGCCCATGGTGGTGTCGACGCACTTGCCGTCAACGCACGCGGACAGGGACGAGCCGTTGCCCAGATGGCAGCAGATTATCTTGCTGTGCTCGGGCTTGCCCAGCAGGTCGATGCAGCGGGCGGAGACATAGCGGTGGGAGGTGCCGTGGAAGCCGTAACGGCGGACGTTGTCCTTCTCGTAATACTCATAGGGGATGGCGTAGACGTAGGCCTTGGGGGGCATGGTCATGTGGAAGGCTGTGTCGAATACGGCGACCTGGGGCGTGCCTGGCATGACCTCCTGGCACGCCTTGATGCCCATGAGGTTGGCGGGGTTGTGGAGCGGGCCGAGGGGGATGCAGCGCTTGATGGCCGCCTCGACATCCTCGTTGACCAGACAGGACGCGGTGAACTCCATGCCGCCGTGCAGCACGCGGTGGCCGCAGGCGTCGATCTCCTCCATGCTCTTGATAACGCCGTTTTCGGGATCGACAAGCGCCTTCAAGACAGCCTGGATGGCCTCGGAATGGGTGGGCATGGGGATATCCACGGCGTCAATCTTCTGCTTGCCGTCGACCAGCGGCTTGTAGGTGAACTTGCCGTCGAGCCCGATGCGCTCGCAAAGGCCCTTTGCCAGAAGGGACTCGTTGTCCATATCAATGAGCTGATACTTCAGTGACGAGCTTCCGGCGTTGATAACAAGAATTTTCATGCTTGGTGACCTCCCGTGTTGTAATTGTAGTTTTTTTCATGTAGAATGATTCCGGGGTATGCGAAGCATTTATCAATTTATTCTATTTTAATACAATATCCACAAAACGCAAGCATTTTTTGCCTTTGGAGAATAATTTATGAACGTTGCGGGAATAACGGCGGAATACAACCCATTCCATAAGGGGCATGAATACATGCTGCATGAGCTGCGCCGCGCGCTGGGCGGGGACGCGGCCTTTGTCTGCGTCATGAGCGGAAATTTCGTCCAGCGGGGCGACTGCGCGCTTTTCCGCGCGCGGGCAAGGGCGGAGGCGGCGGTGCGCTG
>JAMPGF010000088.1 GCA_023664105.1 Butyricicoccus sp.
TGGCCTGCGCCGCGCCGGTGACGGCGGCGTCGGACGAGGAGCACGCCGCCGTCACCGGCGCGGCGCCTGTACTCCCTCGGGCTTTTCCGGGGACGCGGCTTTGACGAAAACGGCGAGCCCGACTTCGCCCTGGACAGCCCCGCCACCCGCGAGGAGGCCATCGTGATGCTACTGCGGCTGCAAAACCGCTGGCAGGCCGAGACGCTCAGCGGAGAAAACTGCCCGTTTGCCGATGTGTCAGACTGGGCGCGGGGATGTCTGGAATACGCCGCTCAAAGCGGTCTTGTCCAGGGCCGGAGCGAGGGCTTTTTCGACGCCAAAAGCGATGTCACCGCCGCGGAGTATCTGACGATGGTGCTGCGCGCGCTGTCGTATCACACGGAGACTGAGGACACCTACGAAAAGGACTTTGACTGGGACCAGCCCTGGCTTTTGTCCGACAGGATCGGGCTGACCGAGGGGGAGTACGGCGAAAACACCACAGACTTCACCCGCGGGGACATGGCGCGCATATCCGCCCGGGCGCTGGACTGCGCCATGAACGGCTATGAGAGCTTCACGATGTTTGACCACATCTGCGAGGAGGGGCTCCGCGGCGTTGAGAATGAGAAGGAGCTCTACGCCGGGCTGTACTCCGACGGGGAAAAGCTGTACGAAAGTCCCCGGCTGAGGATGATAAGCGCGGAATTCTGGGGCAGCGAGCGGCTTTACGTCCTTATGGACGACCTGTACCTCCTGCTCGCCGCCGCGACGGATGCGCTCTCGGTGCAGGACGACGGCAGCGTGGGCGCGGCGTACACGCTGCATCCCAGCGACAGGGGCTATGACGACCTTTACTGGGTGCGCGACTACGGCGGCTTCGGCCTGGAGCATTACACGGCTCACCTGAGTATGAGCCATGAGGGGCGCTATGTCGGATATTCCCTGCCCTATGACGGCGCGCATGTGCGCACATGGGGACCGGAGGACGAGCCCGTGCTGCGCGAGGAAATTGAGCCAGGCGGGCTGTACCTGAGCTTCTGCGAAAAGCAGGGCGGCATGGGCGGCATCCCCGGCACGATGAATTTCTCCGGCGGCGTAAGCCTAATTTACTACGGGGAGTATGGCTACATAAACGATGACAACCCGAACCTCGACGGCTACACCTGCGGCTACCCCGTTTTCGTCAGCGCCGACGACTTCCTCGCCTACTTCGGCTTCGACTGCACGCTGGAGCTGAACGATTCCGCCGACGGGCTCGTGTGGTCGCTGGCTGCCCTCTCCTGACGGGAAAATATACAAAACGGCAAAAAAACGGAGCTCCGTACGCGGAGCTCCGTTTTTTCGGTTTTATCAGCTCTTCGCCGTCTTCACGCGGGACTTTTCTATAGCGCCGCCGGGCTTTTTGTCGCTGCTCATGGCGGGGGCCTCCGCCTTGGCTCCAAGACGGCCCACCGCCTCGGAAATCGTCTTCGCGCCCGCCTGGCCGGCGTGCTTTGCCACATCGGCTTTGTTCCTGGGGCTGCGCATGATTATGCCCGGCCCTTGGACGCAGCCGCCCTGGCAGGCCATGCCCTCGATGAAATTCTCCGGCAAAATGCCCTTGTTCATCTTCAGCAGGGCCATCTTGCACTCCTCGATGCCGGAGCAGGCGGCGGTCTTTGCCTCAACCGCGCTTCCCATCTCCTTGAGCCCCTGGGCCACCGCCGCCGCGACGCCGCCGCTGGCGGCAAAGCCGCGCCCGAAGCTGCTGGCCTGGTCAAAGGATGCTTCCGGCAGCTTTGTTACGTCGATATCCCTGGCCGCAAGCATGGCGTACAGCTCCTCGAAGGTTATCACCCAGTCAATGGACGCGCGGGTGCGCCCGAGGTGGAACTCGCGCTTTTTCGCCACGCAGGGCCCGATGAAGATAACGCGGGCGAGCGGGTCGCGGTCCTTGATATAGCGGCCGAGCATGACCATGGGCGAGGGCGTGTGCGACACGCGCGGCACCATGTCCGGCATATGCCGCTCCACGTAGGCCACGAAGGCCGGGCAGCAGGACGAGGTCATGGGCTCGCCGCCGCGCTCGTCAAACTCGGCGGCCTCGGCCTGGGCGGTGAGGTCCGCGCCCAGCGCCACCTCGGCCACCTCATAGAAGCCGATCTCCTTGAGCGCCGAGACCATCTGGCCCGGCGTGCACTCGAACTGTCCGGCGAAGGCGGGGGCGATGATGGCATACATGTGCAGCCCCCACTTCTCCGCGCCCAGGAGCATCTGGATAACGTCGACTATGTAGGACTTATCCATCACCGCGCCGAAGGGGCACTGGACGACGCACTGTCCGCAGGAGATGCACTTTGTCGCGTCGATCTGGGCCTTGCGGTCCTCGCCCATGGATATGGCCTTGACCGGGCAGCTGCGCTCGCACGGGCGCACGTTCTTGGTAATCGCGCCGTAGGGGCAGGCGGCCATGCACTTGCCGCAGAGTATGCACTTGGAGTTATCGATGACGGAGCGGTGGTTCTGGATGCTGATGGCCCCCTTGGGGCAGGCCTCGACGCAGCGGTGGGCGATGCAGCCGCGGCAGGAGGGCCCCACGCTTATCTCCGTAACCGGGCACTCGTCGCAGGCAATGGGCAGGACCTCCACCAGATTCGGATTGGCCCGGTTGCCGCCCATGGCCATTTTCACGCGGCTGGTGACCACGGCGCGCTCCTTGTAGATGCAGCAGCGCATGTGGGCCTCGGGTCCCGGGACTATCTTCTCGGGGATGTCCAGCACCTCGTTGGTTTCCAGCTTCTCCTCCCAGGCCAGACGGGCCACGGCGGTAAGTACCTGATCCTTCAGTTTCTGAACTGTTGTTTCATAATGGCGCATTGGCAACTCACTCCTTTACGTGTGGGCGGGCTGTGCCGCGGTTTTTGATATGTCAAAAATTTGTCGAACTTACGTTCAGATTATACCCTGTGCGCGCGCCGCTGTCAAGCCGCTTTTGCGCGCGGAAAAGCGGAAGGAGGCGGAAAATCCTCTCTTTACAAGCGGGGTTTGGCGGTTTATAATGGTTTCAGTACAATTTGCCGCGCAGGAACAGCCAGAAATACAATTAGCAGGAGGAGAGCAAATGAAACTAAGCCTGAACGGAATCAAGGACAAGGCCCCGTGGGAAGCGGCGGGCATCGCCCTGCCCAAGTATGACATTGAGCAGTTAGTCGAAAACACCAAAAAGGCCCCCGTCTGGATCCACTTCGGCGCGGGCAACCTCGTGCGCGCATTTCCCGCCTCCGTGCTTCAGACGGCGCTGGACGCCGGGAAGTACGACCGCGGGCTCATCGTGGCCGAGGGCTTTGACTACGAGATCATCGACAAGGGCTACCGCCCCTACGACAACCTCAGCCTGCTGGTGCTGCTCAAGTCCGACGGCTCCATCGAGAAAAAGGTAGTCGGCTCCGTCACCGAGAGCCTCAAGGCCGACCCGCAGTTCGGCGAGGACTGGGCGCGGCTGGTCGAGATCTTCCGCAGCCCCTCTCTCCAGATGATCAGCTTCACCATCACCGAGAAGGGCTACTCCGTGCCGGGCGGCGACCCGGGGCGCGCTCTGGCCCCGCAGTCCATCATGGGCAAGGTCACCGCCCTGCTCTACGAGCGCTTCAAGGCCGGGCAGTATCCCCTCACGCTCCAGAGCATGGACAACTGCTCCCACAACGGCGACAAGGTCAAGCTCGCCGTCACCACCTACGCCCAGGCCTGGGAGAAGGCCGGGGTCGTCGGCGCGGACTTTGTCGCCTACATTTCCGACCCGGCGAAGGTCGCCTTCCCCTGGTCCATGATCGACAAGATCACCCCGCGTCCCAATGTCCAGGTCCAGGAAATGCTCGACGCCGACGGCTTCGAGGGCAACGAGGTCGCCGTCACCGCCAAAAACAGCTTCACCGGCCCCTTCGTCAACGCCGAGGAGACCGAGTACCTCGTCATCGAGGACAGCTACGCCAACGGCCGCCCGCCGCTGGAGCTCGGCGGAGTGCTGTACGCCGACCGCGAGACGGTCGACAAGGTCGAGAGGATGAAGGTGTGCACCTGCCTCAACCCGCTGCACACGGCAATGTCCATCTACGGCTGTATGCTGGGCTATACGCTCATCTCCGCCGAGATGAAGGACGAGGACATCCGCGGCCTCATCACGAAGCTGGGCTACATAGAGGCAATGCCCGTTGTGGTCGACCCCGGCGTGCTCAAGCCCGCCGACTTCATCGACGCGGTGCTCACCAAGCGCCTGCCCAACCCCTTCATGCCCGACGCGCCGCAGCGCATCGCCATGGATACCTCTCAGAAGCTGGCCATCCGCTTCGGCGGCACCATCAAGAACTATCAGGCCAACGGGCTGAACATGGACGATCTCATCCTCATTCCGCTGGTGCTGGCCGGATATGCCCGCTATCTCAAGGGCATTGACGATAACGGCAACGCTTTCGAGCCGTCCTCCGACCCGATGCTGGCCGAGCTCCAGGCCATCGTGGCCCCGCTGGAGGTCAAGGAAGGGCCGCAGGATTTCTCCTGCCTGAAGGAGCTGTACAGCAGGGCCGACGTGTTCGGTCTGGACCTGTACGCCGCCGGGCTGGGCGAGCGCATCGAGGGTATGGCCGCCGAGCTCTACGCCGGACCCGGCGCGGTGCGCAAGACCCTGCACAAGTACGTTTCCGCGAGATAAGCGGATAAGCGATTTGGAGGTTTCGCGAAATGAAGGATAACAACTGCGGCTACTGCATGAGAGGCGAGCTTCTGGACGCCTTTGGAATTTACATCTGCGACCTGAGCGTGAGCACGCTGATCCTCTTCAAGGAACAGAGCCATCCCGGGCGCTGCATCGTGGCCTACAAGGACCATGTCAGCGAGCTGGTGGACATCAGCGAGGAAGAGCGCGGCGCGTTCTTCGCCGACGTGGCCCGCGCGGCCAAGGCGATTCACGCCGCATTTAAGCCTGACAAGGTCAACTACGGCGCCTACGGCGACGGCGGCTGCCATCTCCACTTCCACCTGGTTCCGAAATACAAGGACGCTTTCGAGTGGGGCGGCGTTTTCCAGATGAATCCCGGAAAGACCTATCTCAGCGAGGATGAGTACGCCGGGATGATCGAGAAAATCAAAAAATATTTGTAAAAATATCGTGCAAAAGGCGGCTTTGCCGCCTTTTGCACGAGAATTTGAATTGAAAGCTTGCGGGCAACATAGCGGGACCCCCATGCAAAGCCCAACGAAGCGGGTTTGCATGGGAAAGGATGAGCAGCGTAATGACTGAGCCTTCGGCTTTAGCCGGAGGCGAAGGATATGGAGCTTGCGACGACGCGGCGGAGGCGCGGTATGTGGGCTGAGGGTAAGGTGCGGATCGTTGATATCGCTGAGGAGCTGGGGGTCAGCACGGCGACGGTGTCCAATGTGATACACGGAAAAACGAAGAAAATCTCCGGCCGGACGGTGAAGCGGGTGCAGGAAAAGCTGGCCGAGCGCGGCTACATCCCGAACATGGCGGCCACGCTGCTGGCGCAGAACGACTCGCGTATTATCGGCGTGGTGATCAAGGATCACGAGAAATACGAGGGCAGGCTGCTGATGGACCCATTTATCGCCTCGTCACTCAATTACCTGGCCGATGAGATCGAGAAAAACGGCTATTTCATGATGATAAAAAAGGCCAGGAGCATCATGGAAGCGGTGAAGTTTGCCTCCATGTGGAACATGGACGGCATGGTGCTGCTCAGCTTCTGCGCGGACGAGTACCAGGAAGTGCGCGGCAGAGTGCGCATTCCCTTCGTGGTCTACGACGGATATTTTGAAAATGAGGGGAAAATCTGCAACCTCCTCATCGACGACTTCGACGGCGGGCGGCAGATGGGCGGGCATTTGCGCGAGCTCGGGCACCGGAGAGTGCTGTGTCTGGCCGACAACCGGGAATGCATGGACCTGCGGCGCTATGAGGGTCTGTGCGCGGGGCTGGGGTTTTCCGCGGATTTTTGGCTGATCCCCATGCGGGAGAAGGAGCGGGAGCGGTTCTATCAGGAGCGGCTGGACGGGCTGCGGGGATACAGCGCCGTTTTCGCCGCGTCGGATTACTACGCCGTTGACCTGATGCGCTTTCTGCAAAAAAACGGCGTGCGCGTCCCGGAGGACATATCCGTCGCCGGGTTTGACGACGGGGACATATGCCGGCTTGTCTCCCCTTCCCTCACCTCCGTGCGGCAGGACGGGGCAGGCAGGGCCGAGGCGGCGCTCCGGCTGCTGGGACGGATGCGGCGGGAGCCCGGGTTTTCCGGGGATTTTCTTGCCGAAGTCCGGCTGGTTGCCCGGGAGAGCACGGCGCGGTTACGTCATTAACCCGGCGGGTTACGCGATTAACCTATTGATATTTCCCGCCTTTCCCCGTATAATCCGGGGAAAGGCGGGTGTTTTTTTATGCGAAACAAGTCATTGTTAAGAACGGTTATCGGGATCGCGGTTCCGGTGGGTCTGCAATCCATGCTGCAAAGCTCCTTCGCCATGATCGACCAGCTGATGGTCGGACAGCTGGGGAGCGCGGCGGTCGCCGCGGTGGAGGCCGCGGGGCGCCCGGCGTTTATCTTTTCCGTGGCGGCGGGGGCCGCGGCCGCCGTCGCGGGGGTCATGATCTCTCAATATCTGGGGATGAAGGACGGAGACATGGCGGACCGGAGCCTGTGCGTCAATTTGGCCGCGGCCGCGGCGCTGGCGCTGCTGTTTATGGGGCTGTGCCTGGCAATTCCGGGGCAAACCGTCGGGCTTTTTGTACGGGACGACGCGGCGGTCCTGGCGCTGGGGCGGGAGTATCTTGTCCGCATTGCCTGGACTTATCTTCCGATGGGGGTCGCGTCGGTTCTGTCGGTGATGATCCGCTGCGAGGGGCGGGCGGCTTACACGCTGTACGCGGGCTTTTTCTCGGCGGCGGTCAACACGGCGCTGAACTATGTGCTGATTTTCGGGCGCTTCGGCGCGCCCGCGCTGGGGGTGGCCGGGGCGGCCGCGGCGAGCGTTGTGTCGCAGCTGGTCAATGTGCTGCTTATCGCGGCCATGTTTTATCGGGTCAGGGTGCGGGGGCGGAGATTCCGCCTGTCGCTCGCGCTGGGCGCGGAGGGCGGGCGGCAGTTTGCGCGGATGCTGCTGCCGGTGCTCGTCAATGAAGTGCTCTGGAGCGTGGGGCAGAGCGTGAACACGTTCATTTACGGGCACATCGGCACCGGGGCGCTGGCGGCGATGTCGCTGACCGGGCCGGTGCAGGGGCTTTTTACCGGGGCGCTGGGCGGGGTGTCGCAGGCGGCGGGGATACTCATCGGCAAGCGGCTGGGCGCGCGGGAATATGACGAGGCTTACCGGGAGGCGAAGGCCATGATGCGGTACGGGCTTATCGGCTCGCTGGCGCTCTCGGCGCTGCTGATTTGGCTGAGGGGGCCGTATGTGGGGCTGTTCAACGTCGAGCCGGAGGTGCGCTCGGGCGCGGCAATGCTGCTGCTGGCTTTTGCCGTGCTGGCCCCGGTGAAGGTGGCGAACATGGTGCTGGGCGGCGGGATACTCCGGAGCGGCGGGAAAACCGGCTATGTCATGGTCATCGACATGATTGGAACCTGGCTCGCCGGGCTGCCGCTGGGGCTGGTCACGGCCTTTGTGCTCCGGCTGCCCGTGCAGTGGGTTTACTTTATCCTGTCGCAGGAGGAGCTCGTGCGGCTGGGGCTGAGTTTCCGGGTTTTCCGGCGGGGGATGTGGATCGGGACGCTGAAATAATGCCGCAATACGCACGATTTGCGGCGATGGAATCGTGCATATTGCTGAAAGCTGAATTTTCAGCTTTCTTTGCTGCATATGTTGCTGCTAAAAAACGGCGCTGGGGGTGTATGGGTAGAGAGGGGATATTGCCGGGAAGGCGGCGCGGCCGCGCCGCGAGTTGACGTATTCACAAAAAAGCGGGGGCTGTTTTTTTGCAGGTCGCCGAATTTTTCCGGGGAGGGAATTTTTCTCTTGCATTGGCCGGAGGTTGCTGATATTATGCTGTCAGAAGGGACCGGAAACGGTTCCGGTAAAATTTTCAGTTTCGCTTGTAAACGCGAAAAAAATTTGAATTCAGGAGGACAACAAAATGAAAAACAGCAGAAAACTTCTGGCTCTGGTCATGGCCGCGGTCATGGTCCTGGCCCTGCTGGCCGGCTGCGGAGACAGCAGCTCCCCGGCCCCGGCAGACAACAGCAGCACGGCTCCCGCCGACAGCAGCTCCACCGCTCCCGCCGACAACAGCAGCGCGGCTGCCCCCGCAGACAACAGCGGCTCCGGCGAGACCGGGCGCGTGTACTGGCTCAACTTCAAGCCCGAGCTGGACGAGACCGCGCAGGCGCTTGCCGCAAGCTACACCGAGCAGACCGGCGTCCCCGTGCAGGTCGTGACCGCCGCGTCCGGCACCTACAACCAGACCCTCATCGCCGAGATGGATAAGTCCGCCGCCCCCACCCTGTTCGTCATCGGCAACTCCGC
>JAMPGF010000089.1 GCA_023664105.1 Butyricicoccus sp.
GCCGCGACTGCGTAAAGCTCCGGCGCGGCACGCACCCCGACCTCATCACGGTCGGGCGCCAGAGCTCTTCCGCCGGCGAGCTCCGGCGGGAGATCCGCGTCGAGCAGGTGCGCGAGATAGTCTCCGGCGCGCGTATCCTCCCCAACGAGTCGCGCCGTAAGGTCTACCTGATAAGGGAAGCCGACACCATGAACCCCAGCGCGCAAAATGCGCTTTTGAAGCTGCTGGAGGAGCCGCCGCGCTTCGTCGCGCTGCTTCTCCTGTGCGAAAACCCCGGCGCGCTGCTGGAAACCGTGCGCTCGCGCTGCGCCCTGGCGCGCGCCTCCGGACGCGATGAGCGCGAAGCCGACCCCGCCGCGCTGGAAAACGCCCAAAAATATCTCCGCGCCGCCGCGAAGCGCGACGAGCTTGAGCTGCTTCGCGTGTGCAATTCCCTCTCCGCTCTGACGGGCGCCCAGGCCGCCGCGTTTACCGGCGCCGCGCTTGAGCTGACCGTGGACATGCTCTCCCGCCGCCGCGAGCGCGACGGCCTGAGCGAGGGCGAGCTGCTGCACATCTCCCGCCTTCTTCTCCGCGCAAGGGACTATCTCCGCTCCAACGTGGGCGTAAAGCACGTATTCGGACTGCTGAGCGTCCGAACAATAAACTGAAACGAGGAAAAAACTTTGACAGAGGTAATAAGCGTAAAATTCAAGAGCCGCGGCAAGACGTACTACTTCGCGCCCAACGGCCTGACGGTGGCCGACGGCGCGCAGGTGGTGGTGGAGACCGCCAAGGGCCTGGAGCTTGCCGACTGCGTAAAGGGCAACCATTTCGTCACGGACGAGAGCATCATCCCGCCGCTGCGCCCGGCGGTACGCCTGGCGACGGCGGACGACCTGCGCATCGCCGCGCTCTGCCGCGAGCGTGAGCGCGACGCGTTCCGCATCTGCGAGGAAAAGATCGCCCAGCGCGGCCTGGACATGAAGCTTGTGGATGTCGAGTGCAGCTTTGAGGGCAGCAAGATTTTGTTTTTCTTCACCTCGGACGGCCGCGTGGACTTCCGCGAGCTGGTCAAGGACCTGGCCGGCGTGTTCCGCACGCGCATCGAGCTTCGCCAGATCGGCGTGCGCGACGAGGCGAAGATGATCGGCGGGCTCGGCATCTGCGGGCGCGCCTTCTGCTGCAGCCAGTTTTTAGACGAGTTCCAGCCCGTGTCCACGAAGATGGCGAAGGTGCAGTCGCTCTCGCTCAACCCGGCAAAGATCTCCGGCTCCTGCGGCCGCCTGATGTGCTGCCTGCGCTACGAGCAGGAGGCGTACGAGGAGCTTGTGAAAACCGTGCCGAAGAACGGCGCGTTTGTGGAGACCCCCGCGGGCTACGGCAACGTCACCCAGGTCAATCTCCTGCGCCAGAAGGTAAAGGTCCGCCTCGACGGCGGAGACGAGAGCCTGCGCACCTACGACGCGGACGAGGTTGCCGCCGTACCCGGAGGCCGTCCGCGCCCCGGCGAGCCGCTGCCGCATGTGCTGAAGATAAAGGCCCGCCCGATGAAGCCCGCCGAGCCCGAGGAAAACGAGTGGCTGCTCCCCGAGCTGTTCAGCGAGCGCATGTACATCACCCCCGAGCCGGCCGAAAAGCCCGCGCCGGAGCCCGGCGAGAAGAAGACCCAGCGCCGCTCCCGCCGCAAGAAGTCCGGCGCGAAACCCGGCGGCCAGCCCCAGCCGAAGCAGAACGCGGACGCCCCGCGCAGCACCCCCAGGAAGCCCCCTGAGCCGGACAAGTCCGCATCCGGCAATAAGCCCAGCAACCGCCGCGGCGGCGGAAAGAAGCCGTCCGAGCCCGCTGCCCAGCCCTCCGGCAAAAACCCCCAGCGCGGCGGCGGGCAAAAGCCCAGATCCGACCAGCCCGCGCCAAAAGCCAACGCCCCCAAGCCCGCCGCCGAGGGCGAGAAAAAGAAGCGCCCCAACCGCCGCTACTACCGCGGCCCGAAGCCCGGCGGCGCGCCCAAATCCGAATGACAGCGAACGTGGCGGCCCTTTCACAGAGCCGCCGCTGAAAAGAATATTATACCAAAAGGAGACAAACATGAAAAAGCAAACCGCAAGACTTCTACCCCTGCTGCTGGCGGCGCTGCTGCTTCTGACTGCCTGCGGCAAAGACGCCCCCTCCGGTGCCGGGACAAAGAGCTTCACCGTTGAGATCACCTTCTCCGACGGCAGCACCTCCAGTCAGGAGATAGAAACCGACAAGGAGACCGTAGGCGAGGCGCTTGAGTCCATCGGCCTTATCGACGGCGAGATAGGCGCCTACGGCCTGTACATCACCACCGTCGGCGGCGAGACGGTGAAGTACGAGGACGACGGCCACTACTGGAGCTTTTACATAAACGGCGAGTATGCCGCCACCGGCGTGGACTCCACCGAAACAGAGGACGGCGCGACCTACGCGTTCAGGGTCGAGTAAGCGCAAAAACAAAAGCTTCGTCAGCCTTTACAAAGGCTGCGGGGGCCAGGGGCGCTGCCGTCCAAAAAGGTCAGGAAGGGTACGGGAAACCCCTTGATAGGGTTTCCCGTCGGCCCCGCCCTACGGGCGGGGCCGCTTTTTAACGCTTTTTAGTATCAGTACGCTACACCCCAGTAGACCATCTTCTTCGCGGGCCTCCCGCAAACGGGGCAAA
The DNA here is from genome assembly GCA_023664105.1 of Butyricicoccus sp. Classification (GTDB taxonomy): domain Bacteria; phylum Bacillota; class Clostridia; order Oscillospirales; family Oscillospiraceae; genus JAMPGF01. Next base: position 2,660 of record JAMPGF010000089.1, read on the forward strand.
CGTCAGAAATCTGCTCCTGTTCAAAGGGGATACAGCGGCTTGTCATGCCTGCCTTCTCCTTCATAGCCATCTCGCAGTCGAGCTCGCCGCACCACATGGTCTTGACAAACCCGCCGTGCTCGTCCTGCACCGCCCTGGCCTCGTCCAGCGAGTGCGCGGCAAAGATGTGCCCGTCGAGGTTTTTCTTCGCCTTGTCATACAGCCCCTGCTGCACCGCCGCGAGCAGCTCCGGCACGCGCCCGGCCAGCTCGCCGATGCCCACCGTGACCTTCTCAAAGTTGTCGCGCCGCACGCATACGCAAACGCCGTTTTCGATGTCGCGCGGCCCGAGCTCGACGCGAAGGGGCACGCCCTTCATCTCGTATTGCGCGCATTTCCAGCCCAGGCTGTTGTCGCTTAAATCGATCTTAACCCGCACGCCCGCGGCCTTGAGCGCGTCGTAAAGCTCCTGCGCCTTCTCCACAACCCCCGGCTTGTGCTGCGCCACAGGCACCACGACCACCTGCACCGGCGCGACCTCCGGCGGCAAGACCAGCCCGTTGTTGTCGCCGTGGGTCATGATCAGCCCGCCGATCACGCGCGTGGACAGGCCCCAGCTCGTCTCATGCGGCGCGCGCTGGCTGTTGTTCTTATCCGCGAAGCTTATCCCGAATGCCTTGGCGAACCCATCCCCGAAATAATGGCTCGTGCCGCTCTGAAGCGCCTTCCGGTCGTGCATCATGCACTCGACGGTGTAGGTGCGCTCGGCCCCGGCGAACTTCTCCTTGTCGGTTTTCACCCCGCGCACCACGGGCATAGCCAGAAGCTTCTCGCAGCAGTCGGCGTAGACCTCAAGCATCTGCTCCGTCTCGGCGATAGCCTCCTCGGCGGTGGCGTGGATGGTGTGTCCCTCCTGCCAGAGGAACTCGCGCCCGCGCAGGAAGGGCCGCGTGGTTTTCTCCCAGCGCATGACGGAGCACCACTGGTTGTATTTCATGGGCAGATCGCGCCAGGAGTGGCAGACCCTGCTCCAGTGGTCGCAGAAAAGCGTCTCGCTGGTGGGGCGGATGCACAGCCGCTCGGGCAGCGGCTCGCTGCCTCCGGTGGTGACCCAGGCGCACTCGGGCGCGAAGCCCTCGACATGGTCCTTTTCCTTTTGCAAAAGGCTCTCCGGGATCAGCATCGGCATGGAAACGTTCTCGTGCCCGGTCTCCTTAAAGCGGCGGTCCAGGTAGCCCATGATATTCTCCCAGATAGCGTAGCCATAGGGCCGCAGGATAAAAAGCCCCTTGACGCTGGAGTAATCGACCAGCTCCGCCTTGACGCACACGTCGGTGAACCACTGGGCGAAATCCTTTTCCATATCGGTGATCTGCTCAACCTTTTTGTCTTTAGCCATAATAAACTCCCTTCGACGAGGGACCCTCCCCCATCAAAAATTTCAGAAAGTATTGTATCCCGCCCCGCCCGGATTGTCAACAAAAAACACCGTGCCCACAGCACGGTGTTTTCGTATGCTTCACCCCGGCAAATACCTCTCCAGCCCGTCCCAGCTCGGGCACCGGGCCTCAAGCTCCTGCCATGACTCAAACCACTCCTCCACCTCGCGCCAGACCGCGCGTACAAAGACGTACTCCACGCCCAGGTGGCAGGGCAGGATCTGCTCTATCCTCTCCCTGACAGCGTCAAACCCATCCGGCACGCCCCGGTTGAACGGGAACGACACCCGCACGGTCTGCGCCGTGCCCGTCTCCTCCACATGCGCGCGGATTCCGCAGCCGGAGACGGTGCCGTTGATGTCCTCGCAGGTAAAGCTCCGCATATCGATCCTCAGCAGCGCCTCAACAGCCCGCCTCCTGTCCTCGGCGGTGATGTACGACGGCACGAAAGGCAAGATCCCCTCATACGCGCTCAGTCCCGCGTCCCGCGCCGAGGCGACGATCCCCTCCTCCAGCGCCCGCTCCAGCCGCTCACACACCGTGTCCAGCGCCGCGCCCTCGCACTCCAGCTCCGCGCCGCCCGCGCCCGAGTCCAGCTCATAGAGCCTCAGCGGCCTGAGCAAATCCTTCAAATACTCCGCGTATCCCATCACACCGCCGCCTCTATCTCAACGCTGCCCAGCACCGGCAGCTGCTCCGGGCTTATCGCCACATCCGCCGCCGGCGCGCTTATGATGCAGTTTTCCACCCCGTCCACGCCCATGAGCGCCGCCATGAGCCTGGCGCGGTAAACACCGCGTCCGAGCATCTCCCCGCCGAAGCAGCCGCGGATCGCCTCCCCGGCCCGCTCCTTCACATCCTCAAAAACCGCCCCCGCGCCCAGCGCCAACGCCGCCGAGACATCCACCGTCACCAGGCTTGGCGCCGCGACCGCGATGTCCACGCAGATCTCCCGCTCGCCCTCAAGCAGGGCGCGCGCCGCTTCGAGCTCGTCCCCGCCCGGTATGCCCGCCTCGGTCGAAAAGCAGATGTCCACCGTGCCCAGCCCGCGCCTTTTCGGCTGCACGGTCACGGCCCGGACCCCCGGCAGCTGCATGACCTTCGCCTCATAATACGCCGCGTTGGCCCCGTTCGGCAGGGTGCGGTAGCTGCCCAGCACCCGCGCGCGAAGCGCCTCGTCGCTCTCGGCGTCGCTGCCGCCCGTGAAGCCGGAGGTGTTTCTCACGCCGTTAATGCCCACCGGCGGCAGCACGAGATAGCAAATCTCCCCCGCCGCGGCGTTACCGCGCGCGCCCGCGCCCACCGCCTCGGCCTCGACGTCACACCAGAGCTCCCCCGCCGGGATAAGCCCGGCCTGCGTGGTGACGAATTCGCTCTCTTCCACGCTCATGCACCTGACCCCCGCCGCCACAGCGGTGTCGGAGGCTCTCGCCTCGTCCATGTAAAACCTCAGCTTCCCCGAGGCTTTTTTCGCCTCGCCGCGCGAAAGCCCCCTGACCTCGGCGTGCATGTCCAGGTACTCGCCCACCGCCGTCTGCGGGAAGCACTGCCTGCTGACAAACTCCGCCTGCGCCTCCAGCGAATAGACCTCCGCCGCCACGGCCCAGAGCCTGAGCGACATATCCCCGCCGCTCACCAGCTCCACGCCTGAGCGCGAGGTAAAATCCGCGCCCAGCTCATCGTAAATCTCCTGAATAGTCCTCATCCGTATCACCCCACAATATTCACGCTGACCTCGCCGCTCCCGCCGCCGGAAAGCTCGAGCGCAACGGTCACCACGGCGGCGCCGTCGCCGGTCTCGCGGTAATCGACCCCGGTCGCGGTCAGCTCCGGCTCCGGCTCCAGCGCCTCATAGACCATACGCCGCGCCGCGGCGGCGCGCTGTGATTTTTTCATGGAAAAGAGCGTGTGCAGCTCGCTTCCGAAGTCCGGCAGCGGGAAAAAGCTCCCCCGCCTTGCGCTCAGCCGCATCAGCGCCCTTTGCAGCTGCTCATCCTTTCCCGACACGGTCACGAAGCCGCCGTAGCCGCTCCTGACATAGCTCCCGCCGTCAAATTTAAGCTCCATAGCGCGCCTCCTTAAAGCAAACCGCCCATCATCGAGAGAATGTTGGCCCCGTTGAGCCGAAGCTCCCCCACGACGTTGACGACGCCGTGAAGCTCAATTCTCCCGTCCGCGAACACCCGCACGCGGCTCTGCCCGGCCCTCACGCAGACCTCGCCCGGCTCAAGCTCCGGCGCCTTCTGACCCCGCAGCGCGCCGCTGACGAATTCCTCGTCCCCGCAGCGCGTGACCAGCACCTGTTCCCCCTGCACGGGTGCCCAGAAGATCCCGCCCGGCGAGACGACCTCAAGCCTTCGCCGCTCGCCCCCGAGCATGACCGAGGGCCTGACCCCGCCCGCGGTCACCGTCCCGACCTCCGCGCCCGGCTCACTCTCCCGCGAGCCCAGCGCCGCCTTCTCCGAAAGCCACATAATAAATAAAATACCTCCCTCGATCAAACAGGTGTAAGCGATAAAACCGTCCCCGCGCTGTGGGCGTCGGCCCAGCAGCGCGACTGCCGCACGGTAAAGCGCCCGTCGGCGCCCAGCGGCGTATCCTTCAAAACCGCGACATCCCCCGGAAAGGCCGCGAACAGCCCCGGCAGCGTCAGAGAGCCGCTGCGGAAATTCTCCGCCGAGCGCCGTATCTGGTACGTGCCCGTGTGCTTCATGGCGTCGTAGGCGGTCTTTCTCGGCACGCTCACGACCCTCCGGCAGCAGCCGCCCAGCGCCAGGAACTCCGGGTTCGTCACCACGGCCTCGCTTCCCAGCACGCGGTTTTTTACCAGCGCCGAGGAGATGACGCCGTAGCGATCCTGCACAAAGCTCTGCGCCGAAATCCCTGTCGAGCCGGAAAACACCCGCTCGCGCCCGCCCTTCCCGCCGTCGAGCACAAGCCGCCCCTCCCGGGAAAACCGCGGCCTGACCCCGGCGCAGAACTGTGCGAAGGAGTCGATAACGCTCCAGCAGCTGTCCCCCGCGCTGACGGACAAATCGGCCCTCACCGCGCCCAGGCCCGAGCAGTCCCAGTCCTTCACGCCGAAGGGCGCGGCGTGGCGCGAGAGGATAAAGTCCGCGGTCGCGCCGGAGTAGTCGGCGCTCTCGGCCTCGTTGTCCAGCAGCAGCGCCTGCATCCCCCGCCCGCGCAGCACCGCCGCGCAGCCCGAGGAGTCCGCCGACAGCTCCAGCTCGTCCACCACGCCGAAGAAAACGGCCTCCCCGCCGTGCACCGCCTTAAACCGCACCGCCTTTTTCAGGCTCTCAAGCATCTCCCGCGAGTAGAGGAAGCTGACCTCAAAGCAGTCGCATGGCGAGCAGAAGCCGTGCGTGAGGTCCCAGCCCAGCAGCTCAGGCAGCTGCCTGCTCTCGCCGGAGCACAGCGTAATATAACCCGTCATAAACAGCCCCCCTCAGGAAATTCTCAGCCTCTGCCCGGCGCTGATCTGGTTCAGGTTCTTGATTTGCGGATTCAGGGCCAGCAGCTTTCCCGGCTCAAGCCCGTTTTTCTCCGCCACGGTCCACAGGCTCTCGCCGTATGAAACCGTGTAGTACCGCGCCAGGCTCGCCGCGCCGGACTCGCCGCCGCCCGTCAGCGCGCTGACATCCTTGGTCTGGAGCACCCCGGGTGTACTCAGCCCGCTGCCGTAGCCGCCGTAGCACTCCCAGAACTCGAAGTCATAGCTGACGTAGTCGCGCGTCGGCTCCTGCCTGAGCCCCAGCGCGGCGAAGTAAGCGGTAGTGGTGTCCCACAGCGGGTGTGTCAGCGTCCCCGGGTTCGCGTCGTAGAAAACGGTTGCCAGGCGCCTGAACTGGGTGTAAGCGTCCTCACCGGCGAACTCGCCCTCCCCGCGAAAGACCCTGTGCTGCCGCCCCATATTTTGCAGGGTGTACAGCCCGAACGGCACCCTGTGCGAGACGATCTCCTTTTTATAGCTCATCTCATAAATCCTCGGATTATGCGGCCAAACATAGTCCTTAAATCTCATCGGCGTAAGGATCACTCGCCGTCCCCTCCAATCAATATCGGTTGTATCCCGCGTCATACCTCCGGCTGTCGCGCCGGAAATAGTCGGAAACCCGGCTCATCTCCATGCCGCGCGCGCCGACGGCGTTATCGTACCTCCGCTCCGGCCCGGCAAAGGCCGCGCCCGCGCCGCCGAAGCTGTCAAAATCCCCGCGCGCCGCG
>JAMPGF010000008.1 GCA_023664105.1 Butyricicoccus sp.
CGCCTGCCGCGCGCCCGCGGCGAAAAGAGCGTCCAGCCCCGCGCGCAGGACCGTCGGCGAGCCGTGGCACTGTAATTCCGCCGCGTCCTCTCCGGTGTAGCTGCCGGGGCCCCGGCTGACCGTGCACAGGCACAGGTCGAGCACCGCGCCGTCACGGCCCAGCAGGCTGCCGTAGACAAGCTGCCGGTTCGCCCGAAGGGACATTTTCTCCCCATGGGCGGGGCGGAAAACGCGGTCTATAACACTGAGCGTGCCGTCGCCGGAGACACGGATCATGCCGATGGCGGAGAGTACCTCTCCCGTGGCTATGGCTGCTATAATATCTGACATGGCGGAAGGCTCCTTGTACAAAATTCCATGCCGCCCTCCGGGCGGCATGGACGCGGTATTATTTTATGGTGAACTCAACCCGCGCGTCCTTATCGAACATACGGTTCATTATTGTCGCGACCTCGGCGCGGGTTATGGTCCTGTCGGGTCCGAAGCTGAACGCGGCCATGCCGTCAGCCTCCCCGTAGCCGGCAAGGATACCCGCGCGGTAGAACGCGTAAACCTCCTTCGCGCCGCCGTCGCTGCCGGGAACGTCGGGTATGGCCCCGTCCGCTATTTTGTTGATCCGGGCGTACTCCGTCTCGGGCAGAGCGTTATAGAATACCTCAACAAACTCACGCCGGACGACAGGCGCGTTGTAATCGTCAAATTCCCGCTCGATCATGCCGTTTTCCAGCGCGTAGTCAACGTAGCTGCTGTACCACGGCTCGCCGGGCGCGGGCGCTTCGAACGCCACGGCCCCCTCGCTGTGAAACTGGTGCATACAGGCGGCGAGCTTTACGCACTGCGCCAGCGTCAGCGTGCCGGTGGGCTCGTAGGTCGTGGGGGTCATGCCGTCGATAAAGCCGCGCTCGCAGCAGCGTATCACGTCGTCAAAGTACCAGCTGCCGCGCACGACATCCGTGAAGGGTGAGGCCTTGCCGTCGCCCTGGGTCACCTCCGCGGTTCCGGCGACGGTCAGCACCGCGTCGGTGATCATCTCCACCGTCGCGGCAGAGTCCTCGCACACGATGTAGCGCTGGTTTGGATCCAGCGCGCCGCTGGCGGCCTCCGCTCCCGCGGAGGCGTTGACCACGCTGCCGCGCCGGAGAGCCAGTCGCGCGCTGCCGCTCGTGAGTATGAAGGTCCTCCCCTGCTCAAGAGCGACGCTGCCGCCCGCGGAGACGGCGATGCGGCCAGTTGTGCCGGAGCCTGCCGCGCTCTCACGGCCGGAGATGCGGGCGGAGAAGGCATTTTTTATTGCCGGGATAAAGGTTTCGCGCACGTAGCTCAGGGAGACGAGGGGGTCGTCCCGGTCGCCGCCGGCGGCGAGGGCGCTCTGGCTCCCGAGCAGGAGCAGCAGGGCTAAAAATGTCCAGAACAGGCGTTTTTTCATGTGGGCTTACCGCTCCCCCTCTTCCGCGCCAAGCAGGTAGCTCAGCGTCAGCAGGCTGTCGGAAAAATGGATGTTCTCGATAATCACGCCGGAGCCGTGGGCGTCCAGCTCCACGTCGGTGAAGTTCCAGATGCCCCTTATGCCGCTTTCGATGAGCTTGTCGGCGACGGCCTGGGCGCTCGGGCGCGGGACGGTGAGAATGGCTATGTCGATGTTGTTTTCCCTGATGAATTCGTCCTGCTCCTCCACGTCCATGACCTGGCAGCCGGCGATGCTGCTGCCGATAAGGTCCCTGCGTATCTCAAACGCGCCGAGGAATCGGAAGTTAAACTTGCTGAAGGAGAAATTCCCGATGAGCGCGCGGCCGATGTTGCCGACGCCGATGAGGATGACGGAAAATTTTTTTCCCAGGCCGAGTATGGTCTCGATCTCGTGGTGCAGGGCGCGTACATTGTAGCCGTAGCCCTGCTGCCCGAACTCGCCGAAGCAGGAGAAATCCTGGCGTATCTGTGACGACGTCAGCCCCATCTGGTTGCCGAGCTCGCCGGAGGAAATGCGCTCGACCCCGTCCTTTTTCAGCTCGTCCAGCTTGCGCAGATAGCGCGGCAGGCGGCGTATGACATTGTTTGATATATATGCTTTCTTCATTTTTCGACCTCCGGAAAGTGTGTGAGGCATCTTTGGTATGCTATATTTTCTAAAGGATAACATAAAATATGAACAGATTCAATATTAAACAGATTTTTTTGCTGAAATCGTCAAAAAAACTCATTATCGCAAAGCTCGGACAAAGAAATGGGTATTTAGCGTATTGTAAAACGCAAGCAGAATATGCTATAATAGCCTCAGAGCGGCTATTATAATCTATTTTATGGCCGCGCATACGCGCATGGCCAATTATAGCACGACTGCTTTGCAGTTATGCTATAAGTATTATTAAATATTCTAATAAATTTACTCTCAGATATACGGAGGATATTTCGGTGCTTGAACTGAAAAACATCTGCTACAGTGTCAGCGACCAGGACACGGAAAACAGCATTATCAATGACATCAGCCTCACCTTCGGCGACGGGAAGCTCGTTGTGCTCACCGGGCCGAACGGCGGGGGCAAGACTACGCTGGCGAAAATCATCATGGGGCTCGTCCGGCCCACGTCCGGCAGCATTATCTGGAATGGGCAGAACGTGACGGAGCTGGGCATCACCGAGCGGGCGAAGCTGGGCATCAGCTACGGCTTCCAGCAGCCGCCGCGCTTCAAGGGCATCCGCGTGCGCGACCTGCTGTCCATCGCCAGTGGCAAGCGCCTTCTGCCCAAGGCCGAGGCCTGTTCCTATCTCACCCAGGTGGGGCTTTGCGCCAACGACTACCTCGACCGCGAGGTAGACGCCAGCCTCTCCGGCGGCGAGGTCAAGCGCATTGAGATTGCCACCATTCTGGCCCGCCACAGCGCGCTGCTCATTCTCGACGAGCCGGAGGCGGGCATCGACCTCTGGAGCTTTTCCAAGCTGACCGAGACCTTCGGCCAGCTGCACGAAAAGCACGACTCGACCATGATCATCATCTCCCATCAGGAGCGGATAATCAGCCTGGCCGACGAGATAGTCGTCATAAGCGGCGGCAAGGTCAGCAGCAGGGGCGCAAAGGACGAGGTGCTGCCCGGTATACTCACCGGCACCTACGCCTGCTGCCCGGCGATGCAGTGAAGGGGGGGGCTTGAGGGATGCTGAATGAAGTGGATTCCGTCCTGCTGGAGAAGATCGCGGGAATAAAGGACGGGGAGATCAAGGGCGCTTACAACATACGCAAGGACTCCGGCTGCGCCAGCCGCGCGACCACGGAGAACATTGACATCGTGACCAAGACCGAGAAGTCCGGCATAGACATCATAGTCAAGCCGAACACGAAAAACGAGGTCTGCCACATCCCCGTGATAATCACGCAGACGGGGCTGACCGAGATGGTCTACAACGATTTTTACATCGGCGAAAACGCGGACGTGACCATCATCGCCGGCTGCGGCATACACAACTGCGGCGGCGAGGAGAGCCGTCACGACGGCGTGCACACCTTCTACATCGGCAAGGGCGCGAAAGTGAAGTATGTTGAAAAGCACTACGCCGACGGAGACGGCAGCGGCGCGCGCGTGATGAACCCGCAGACCGTGGCCTACCTGAGCGAGGGCGCTTTTTTGCAGATGGACACAGCGCAGATAAAGGGTATCGACTCTACGAAGCGCGACACGAAGATCGTCTGCGGCAAGGGGGCGGAGACGGTCGTGACCGAGCGGCTTCAGACCCACGGGAAGCAGACGGCGGAGTCGAACATGGAGATAGTGCTCGACGGCGACGGCGCGCGCGGACAGGTCATCTCCCGCTCCGTGGCACAGGATGAGTCGGTGCAGGTTTTCTACCCGCGCATGACCGGCAACGCCCGCTGCTTCGGGCATGTGCAGTGCGACTCGATAATCATGGACAGCGCGAAGATAAGCTCCATTCCCGCCATCGCCGCCAACAGCACCGAGGCGCAGCTTATCCACGAGGCCGCCATCGGCAAGATCGCCGGCGACCAGCTGCTCAAGCTTCAGACCCTCGGGCTAACCGAGGAGGAAGCCGAGGAGCGGATTTTGAAGGGATTTCTGGCATAAAAAATGAAGGCCGCCTATGGCGGCCTTTGTTTTTGAGGAGGACGCATGAGATATATCGATCTGCACGCGCACACCACGGCCTCGGACGGGACGTTTACGCCGCGTGAGCTTGTCTCCTACGCCGCGGAAAAGGGGCTTGCCGCCGTGGCGCTCACCGACCACGACACGGTCGAGGGCGCCGCGCAATCGGCGGAGCTTGAAGCTGAATTTGGCGTTGAGGTCGTGCCGGGCATCGAAATAAGCGCGGATCATTTTGGCTATGGGATACACATTCTCGGGTATTTTATCGACCCGGCCTCCCCCGCCATGGCGCGGGTGCTCGACTGGGTGATCGACGAGCGAGGGCGGCGCAACCGGCGGATCATTGAGCTCATGCGCGCTGACGGGGTAAATGTTTCCGCCGGGGCGCTGGCCGAGCGCTGGCCCGGCGCGGTGATAGGCAGGCCGCATCTGGCGGCGGCGCTGGTGGAAAACGGGCTGTGCGCGAGCGTGCAGGAGGGCTTTGACCGCTTTCTGAGCGAGGGGAAGAAGTACTACCTGCCCCGGACCTATCTGCCGCTGGACACGGCCCTTGAGTGCATCCGCGCCGCCGGGGGCAAGGCGGTTTTCGCGCATCCGCTGCAATACGGGATGGGCGAGGGCGGCCTGCTCGCGCTCACGAGGCGGCTGGTTGACGCCGGGTGCGTGGGAATGGAATGCCTGTACTCCGGGTACTCGCCGGAGCAGAGCGGGTACCTGCGCGGCATCGCGCGGCGCTTCGGGCTGTGCATCACCGGGGGGAGCGATTTCCACGGCGGCAGGAAGCCGCGGATCGACCTGGGCAGCGGCACCGGGGAGCTGGCGGTGCCCTATGAGCTTCTGGAAAAGCTGCGGGCGCGGTGACGCGCCACCTTTCAAAAATGTAAGCTTCCCGCCTGATAATGTAAGCCAAAGCTATGGCAGGGCTTCCGGCAATAGGATATACTGGCCCCAGCTACAAAACAGGAGGCATACGTCATGGCTTTACTTGAGGTAAACGGTCTGGAAAAAATTTACACAACGCGCTTCGGCGGCAGCAGCGTCCGGGCGCTGGCGGGGGTCACCTTCTCCGTCGAGGCGGGGGAATACGTCGCCATAATGGGCGAGTCCGGCTCCGGCAAGACCACGCTGCTGAACATCCTCGCCGCGCTGGACAGGCCCACGGGCGGGCAGGTGCTGCTCTCGGGCCGCGACCTGGCCCAGGTGCGCGAGGGCGAGCTGGCCGCCTTCCGGCGGGAAAACCTCGGCTTCGTCTTTCAGGACTTTAATTTGCTGGACACCTTCACGGTGCAGGACAACATCTATCTGCCGCTGGTGCTCTCGGGCAAGAGCTATAAGGAGATGCACCAGCGCCTCATGCCCATCGCCGAAAAGCTGGGCATAGGCGACATTCTGTGCAAATACCCCTACGAGATCTCCGGCGGGCAGAAGCAGCGCACGGCCGCCGCCCGCGCGCTCATCACCGCGCCGCAGATGATCCTCGCCGACGAGCCCACCGGCGCGCTGGACTCCCGCGCCGCGGAGTCGGTGCTCTCGCTCTTCGGGCGCATCAACGCCGAGGGGCAGACCATTCTCATGGTCACCCATTCCGTCGCCGCCGCCAGCCACGCAAAGCGGGTGCTGTTTCTGCGTGACGGACAGGTTTATCACCAGCTCTACCGCGCCGGGCAGAGCAACGAGGAGCTTTTCGCGAAGATCTCCGACACCCTCACGGTTATCGCGCAAGGCGGTGAGCTCAATGACTGACCGGGGCTTTTACTCGCGCATGGCGCGCCAGGGCATAGTGAAAAACGCGCGCTACTACATCCCCTATTTCATCTCCTGCATCGGCTGCGCGGCGATGTTTTACATCATGCTCTACCTCAACGGCAACCGCGCCGTCGGCGGCATGATCGGCGGCGCCTTCGTGGCCAGCATACTGGGCCTCGGCGCGATAATTATCGCGATTTTCTCCATGCTCATCCTCGCCTACACCAACAGCTTTCTCATGAAGCGGCGCGAGCGGGAGCTGGGGCTTTACAACATCCTCGGCATGGAAAAGCGCCACATCGCCCGCGTGCTCTTCTGGGAGAGCGCCTACTCCGCCGTCATCGGCATCGCGGGCGGGCTGCTTATGGGCATACTGCTGTCAAAGCTCCTGCTGCTGATCCTGTGCGCGCTGCTGCGCTTTGACGTGCCCTTCGGCTTTGAGGTCGCGCCCGCCGCGCTGTGGTACACGGCGGTGGTGTTCTGCGTGATATTCTTCCTCAACCTGCTGACCAACCTGCGCCGCGTGGGCTTTTCCAAGCCCCTCGAGCTGCTGCACTCGTCAAACCTGGGCGAGCGCGAGCCGAAAACCAAGTGGCTGCTCACGCTCATCGGCATAATCTTCCTCGGCGGCGGCTACGGCATCGCGGTGGTGGTCGAGTCCCCGATAAACGCGCTGGCGCTGTTCTTCGTGGCGGTGCTGCTGGTGATCCTGGGCACCTACTGCCTGTTCATCTCCGGCAGCATAGCCGTGCTGAAAATGCTGCGCGCGAACAGGGGATATTATTACAAAACCGCGCACTTCACCGCCGTGTCCGGCCTGCTGTTCCGCATGAAGCGCAACGCCGCGGGGCTGGCGTCCATCTGCATACTCTCGACCATGGTGCTGGTGACCGTGTCGTCCACGCTGTGCCTGTACATGGGCAGCGAGGAGGTGCTTGCCGAGCGCTATCCCAGCGACATCTCCCTGACCTTCCGCAAGCCCGGCGAGGGCACGCGCGACGCCGCCATAGAGGACATCCGCCGCGTCACCGCCGCCGAGGGGCTGGCGGCGCAGAACATCAGCGTTTATGAGGCGATGGACATCTACCTCGCCATGGAAAACGGCGCGATCGTCTGGCGCGGGGCCAACGAGTCCGACGGCTACCGCGTGATCTGCGACTTCGTCAGCGAGGAGAGCTACGCCGCCGCCAACGGCCTGGACATGACCCTGACGCCCGGTCGCGCGCTCATACAGACCCGCTCGATGGACTTTGAGCTGGGCGACACGGTAAACGTGCTGGGCATGGAATTCAAGGTGAGCAAAGTGCCGGACGTGGCGATGTTGCGCGACGCCGCGCTGGTGTCCTACGTCGGGCCGACCGTCGCCATGGTGCTCTGCCCCGAGGATCTGTACGCCCTGCGCGACGCCTATGTGGCGCTCAACCCCGACGACAAGGGCGCCGCGCTGAAAATGGAGATCGGCTTCGACGTGGACGCCCCGGACGAAAAGCAGCTGGAGATCGCCGACAGGCTATGGGACATCATCGGCGCAAACGAGGGCGAGCGCTACCAGTTCTCATCCTGCACCAAGACCACCCGCGCGGAAAACGTGGAGGAGTACTACGCGCTGTACGGCGGCTTTTTCTTCCTGGGCATTTTTCTGGGGCTGCTGTTTTTGATGGCGACGGCGCTGATAATCTATTACAAGCAGCTGTCCGAGGGCTACGAGGACGCGGGGCGCTTCAAGATAATGCAGCAGGTCGGCATGAGCCGGCGCGAGGTGAAGAGCAGCATACACAGCCAGATAGTCACGGTTTTCTTCCTGCCGCTTGCCGCGGCGGGGGTGCACATCGCCTTCGCCTTCCGCATGATAACCCGGCTGCTGACCCTGTTCGGGCTTTACAACGTGGGGCTTTTCGCGCTGTGCTGCCTGGGGGCGTTCCTCGTGTTCGCGCTGGTGTATCTGGCAATCTACGCGCTGACGGCGCGGGCGTATTACAGGATCGTGCATACCTGAGAAATTTTTCCTATTCCCCCGCGCCCTCCTGCCCCGCGAAAAATAAAAAGGGACTGTCCCTCACTTGAGACAGTCCCTTTTTAAAAACCCGCAGTGCCGTGGGGATTCATAATAACCTGCAGCATGTGCAGGTGGGTCGCCTCCTTGCTGCTGCTCTGCTTCCAACGTCCACGCACGGTCAGCGCCGGGCGCGGGAGGCCTGCAATTCACAGCAAGAGTTCCGGCATCCCTTATAAGAAATGTAGGTCCATACGAATCCAAAGTCCACGAACACCGCAGGCAAAACCCATTCGGGTTTTCAGCAAAATCAGTCCTCGTCCCCGAGGCTCTCAAGGAAGATGGCGTATACCTTTTCCAGCAGCTCGTCGTCATCGACGGACTCGAAGTCGAGCTGGTCGCCGCTGTCCACCGAGCGCAGGATGACATAGCCGTAGTCGGGGTCGTTCTCGTCCATGTCCGCCGGCAGGAAAACCACGAAGGTGTCGTCGCCGTACTCTACCTCGCCGACAACCTCAAGATTGAAATCGTTGCCCTCGTCGTCGGACAGGTTGATAATATAGCCCTCCTGCATGGGATACACCTCCGCTGCTTTTTGTATATTATATCCCGTCCCCGGCAATAAATCAATCCCATTTCCGTAAAAAATGCAAAATATTTACTGCCTTAGCTGCCAAGGTCCTCCAACAGCTGTATCAGCTCGCTCTCGCTGCCGGCGACGAGCCCGGCGCTTATCATGGAGCGGTCGGCCTCGCGGAGCTGGGCGAGCTCTATGTTGGTCACGCTTATCGGGTTTTCCATGTCGCCTCCGGCGAAGACGGCGATGTTGCCGTCCACCTCGCCGAGCACGTAGCTGCCCTCGCTCACGGCGGGGAGGTTTGAGCGTGTCCGCGCGCCCGTGCCGGTGGTTGAAAACCCGGAGAGCGTGAACACCGCCAGCGTCAGCGCCACGGCGCACAGTGCCGCGCACAGTATAATTCTTATGCCGTATTTCATGAAATTATCACTCCTTTTCGGGAATTATTGCCATAACAGGGGGAAATAATTCATATAAAAGTGAGAATTTACAAATCTGATACAGACATTTGACAGAATGTGCTATACTATTATCCTGAGAAGAAGTATTATAAGTTATTACAGGCAACTTTGGGTACTCAGACCCGGCGAAGGGAGGCCTTGCCGCCTTTGAAAGAGGATAAGCCGAAAAACACAAGGCAGCGTGTGGAGCGCGTCGCCGACACTGCCGCGATGACGATAGGGGTAATACTGCGCCTGGTACTGCGCACCGTGCTGACGGTGCTGCTGATATTCGTGACCACGGGGCTTCTGTTCGCGTGCATCTTCGCGTTTTACGTCAAGACCTCGCTGAGCACCAATCTGGACATCAGCCTTGACGATTTCGCGGTGTCGCTGTCCAGCACGATATGGTACACCGACTCCGAGGGCCAGAGCCAGGAGCTGGTGACGCTCAACTCCACCACTAACCGAATATGGGTGGACTATGAGAACATCCCCGAGGACATGGAGCACGCGCTCGTCTCCATCGAGGACAAGCGCTTTTACAACCACAAGGGCGTGGACTGGTACCGCACAGCCGGCGCCTTCGGCAGCATGTTCCTGACCATGAGCAACAACTTCGGCGGCTCGACGCTGACGCAGCAGCTTATAAAAAACCTCACCGGCAAGGACGACGTGACGGTCCAGCGCAAGATGGTCGAGATTTTCCAGGCCCTCGAGATGGAAAAGACCTATACCAAGGAGCAGATTGTCGAGTGGTATCTCAACATCGTCTACTTCGGCCAGGGCTGCTACGGCATACAGACCGCGGCGCAGACCTATTTCGGTAAGGACGTGTGGGATTTGTCGCTGGCCGAGTGCGCGAGCATCGTGGGAATAACCAACAACCCCTCGAAATACGACCCCTTTGGCGCGGCGATGATAACCGACCCCGAAACGGGCAAGAGCTACTCCAACCGCGAGTGGAACAAGCGCCGCCAGGAGACGATACTGTACGAGATGTACGACCAGGGCTACATCACCTACAACGAGTACACCCGCGCCGTGAAGGAGGAGCTCAACTTCGTGCGGGCGGAGAACGAGGGCTACACCCAGCACATCTACTCCTACTATGAGGAGACGGTCATCAACGACGTGCTCGAGGACCTGATGGAGCAGAAGAACATCACCATCGACGCGGCGCGCCTGCTGCTGTATAACGGCGGCTATCAGATCTACTGCTGCCTGGACAAGGACATTCAGGACCAGATGGACGCGGTGTACGAGGATCTGGACGGCCTGCCGAGATTCAACCGCGCCTCGGAGCAGCAGCCCCAGTCGGCCATGGTCATCATGGACCCCTATACCGGCTCGATCGTTGCCCTGCGCGGCGGCGTGGGCGAGAAGACGATAAACTTCGGCCTCAACCGCGCCACGGTATCCCAGCGTCCGCCCGGCTCGTCGATAAAGCCGCTGTCGGTGTACGGCCCGGCGATGGAGTTCGGCTATATCACCCAGACCACGCTGGTCAATGACGCGCCGCCGGGCGGCGGCATAACGCTGGAGGGCAAGCCGGACTGGTATCCCCGCAACGCGGGCGGCTACTACGGTGTTGTGACGGTTCGCAAGGCGCTGGCCCTGTCGCTGAACACCGTCTCCGCGCAGATACTCGACAAGATCGGCTGCGACGCGTCTTACGATTTCCTGACCACCCGCCTGGGCTTCACAAGCCTTATTGAGGAGGACAGAAACTACGCGCCTCTGGCACTGGGCGAATTCACCAACGGCGTAACCGTGCGCGAGATGGCGCAGGCCTACTGCTCCTTCGTAAACGACGGCTTCTTCACCTATTCCCGCACCTACACCCGCGTGACGGACTCCGACGGCGCGATAATCCTTGAGAACGAGCCGGAGACCGTCAAGGCCTTTTCCTCCAATACCGCGGCGAACATGTGCGACATGCTGGACGTAACCAAAGGTATCGCCAGCGCGGCGTACTTCCCCGGCATGTCCGTGTCCGGCAAGACCGGCTCGAGCGGCGACTTCCGCGACCGCTATTTCTGCGGCTTCACGCCCTATTATGTGGCGGCCTGCTGGGCGGGCTACGACATGCCCGAAAAAATCAACGGCGACAACCCCGCGCTTGATATCTGGAAGAAGGTCATGCAGCCCATACACGCGGGACTGGAATACAAGTCCTTCAACACGCCGGTGATAAACCAGCCGACAAACATTTTCGATGTCGAGCCGGAGGAAACCCCCGAGCCGGAGGAGACCGACGAGCCCGAGCAGACCCCCGAGCCCGAGGCAACCCCGACCCCGGCGGCGGCGACACCCACCCCGGCCCATACCACCCCGCCCGAGGCGACGGAGACAAACACGCCGGAAATCAACCTCCCCGAGGTGGTCATCCCGCCGGAGCAGACCCCGGCGCCCCCTGACGACCGCCCCGAACCCACCGCGCCGGTGATAGACATCGGCATAATCGGCGCGCCAGACACGGAATAGGAAAAACGCTGAAAAGAGGGAACGGCTGTAAGCCGTTCCCTTAAATTATATTACGACAGAAGCGCGTTGTCGTTTGCAAAGTCCTCGCCGGTGCTCTCGGAGAATTTCTGGATGAGGAAGTCGATAGTCAATTTCTTCTTCTCCTCGCCCGACACGTCGTAGACGATGCGCCCGTTGTTCATCATGATAAGCCGGTTGCCGTGGGTTATTGCGTCGCGCATGTTGTGCGTAATCATCATGGTCGTGAGCTTATCCTTGGACACTATGCGCTCGGTCGCCTCAAGCACCTTGGCGGCGGTCTTGGGGTCGAGCGCGGCGGTGTGCTCGTCGAGCAGGAGAAGCTTCGGCTTTTGCAGCGTCGCCATCAGCAGCGTCAGCGCCTGCCTCTGTCCGCCGGAGAGCAGGCCCACCTTCACGGTCAGGCGCTCCTCAAGGCCTAAATCCAGGATTTTGAGCATCTCGTGGTACTGCTCACGCTCCCTGCGGTTGATCCCGAGGCGGAGCGTGCGCTTCCTGCCCCGGCGCATGGCGAGTGCGAGGTTTTCGTCGATCTGCATGGTCGCGGCGGTGCCCATCATGGGGTCCTGGAACACGCGCCCGATATACTTCGCCCTCTTGTGCTCGGGAAGGTGCGTCACGTCCGTGCCGCCGACGGTGATGGTGCCCGAGTCCACGGGCCAGACGCCGGCCACGGCGTTGAGCATTGTCGATTTCCCGGCGCCGTTGCCGCCGATCACGGTGACGAAGTCGCCGTCGTTGAGCTGCAGGCACAGTCCGCTCAGCGCGGTTTTCTCGTTGACGGTGCCTGGGTTAAATGTCTTGTAGACATCCTTAATATCAAGCATTGGAATTGTCCCCCTTTCCGGCGGGCACGACTTTTTTGGCGAAATACCGCCCCTTCCAGTAGGGCACCGCCAGGAAGATAGCCACCACCACGGCGGTGAGCAGCTTCAAGTCGTCCGTGGACAGTCCCAGCCGCAGCACGAACTGGATAACGACGTAGTAGATCACCGCGCCGAACACGCAGGAGAGCAGCTTCAGCGCGAAGTTGATGAACACCTTGGAGAAGATCACCTCGCCGATGATGACGGCGGCAAGGCCGATAACGATAGCGCCGCGGCCCATGTTCACGTCGGAGAAGCCCTGGTACTGCGCCAGCAGCGCGCCGGCGAGGGTAACCAGGCCGTTGGAGACCATCAGGCCCAGCACCTTGGTGAAGTTGGTGTTAATGCCCTGAGCGCGGGACATGTTGCCGTTGGAGCCGGTAGCCCGGAGGGACGCGCCCAGCTCGGTGCCGAAGAACCAGTACAGCAGCGCGATGACCGCGACTACAAAAATCACCAGCGGGATAATCGGGTTGTCCCGGCTCAGCACGCGCACAAAGCGTGAGGACACCAGCAGGTCATACTTGTCCACGCTGATGGGCAGGTTTGACTGGCTGCCGTTTTTCGTGCCCCAGCCCATGATGCGCAGGTTGATCGAGTACAGTGCCAGCTGCGTCAGGATACCGGACAGGATAGCGGGAATGCCGCACACGGTGTGAAACAGCCCCGTGACCAGCCCGGCGAGCATACCCGCGAGCACGGCGCACAGCATGGCCGCCCAAATGGGCACGCCGTTGATCGTCAGCAGGACGCAGACCGCCGCCCCTGTGCCCAGGGAGCCGTCCACCGTCAGGTCGGCGATGTCCAGGATCTTATAGGTGATGTACACGCCGATAGCCATAATGCCCCAGGCAAGCCCCTGGGCAAAGGCCCCCGGCATGGAGTTGAGCAGAGCAGTCAGAAAAGACATGCGATTCCCCCCGGTTTCAGTCAGAATTCATAAAAAGCTCAAAAATCAGGAAACGCCGGGACAAGGCGGGAGAGGAAAATAACCTCTCTCGCCTCGCCCCAGCTAATCGGTTAAGCGGATTTAGCCCTCGATGGCGGTGTAGTCGTCGGGAACAGTGATGTTCAGGGTCTCGCAGTTGGCGGCGTTGAACTTCTTGGTCACCTCGGGAGCGGACTTAACGGCCATGGTGGTCACGTCGGCGCCGTTGACGAGGATCTCGTAAGCCATCTCACCGGCTATGTGGCCGATGTCGTAGTAGCTGATGGTCAGGGTAGCCACGCCGCAGCCGGAGCAGATGCCCTCCTCACCGGCGACCACGGGCACACCGGCGGGAATGACCACGTTGGCAATGGCCTCGGTGTTGTTGGCGGCGGTGTTGTCGGTGGGGATGTAGATCACGTCGCTGCCGTCGCAGGCGGTCTGGGTAACGGCGGCAACGTCGTTGGTGTCGGTAAAGGCGAACCACTCAACATTATAGCCCATATCCTTAAGGTAACCCTCGATGACATCGCACTGGTAGACGGAGTTGGGCTCGCCGGAGCAGTAGAGCAGGCCGACGGTCCCGGCGTCGGGGAACAGCTCCTGGATCATCGCGGCCTGCTGGTCCAGGGGAGCCAGGTCGGAGGTACCGGAGACGTTGGTGCCGACGGTGCCGTTCCAGTCGGCGATATCAAGAGCGGTGGCGTAGTCGGTGACGGAGGTGCCCAGAACGGGGATGGTGCTGGTGGCGGAAGCGGCAGCCTGGAGCGGGGAGGTGGCGTTGGCGAGGATCAGGTCCGCGTCCTCGGCCACAAAGCCGTCAACGATGGTGGAGCACAGGGTGGAGTCGCCGGAGGCATTGCCCTCGTCGAACTTGACCTTGTCGCCCAGCTTCTCGGTCAGGGCATCCTTGAAGCCCTGGGTGGCGGCGTCAAGCGCGGGGTGGGGAGCCAGCTGGCAGATGCCGACCAGGTAGCTCTCGCCCTCGGCGGGCTCGGCGGCATTATCCGCGGGAGCCGGGGTGTCCGCGGGAGCGGCGCTGCTGTTGTCAGCGGGAGCAGCGTTGCCGGAGCTGCTGCTGTCGGTGCTGCCGCAGGCGGCCATGGAAAGGACCATGACGAGCGCGAGCAGTATTGCAAGTGTCTTTTTCATTTTTCGTTCCTCCATAATTTTATGTATATGATCAGCCGCGAAGCGGCCAATGTCCCTGTAAAATCAGCGCGCATCACCGATTTAACGCAGCACTGTGGCCGAGTATTTTACATTTTAGCACCGCAAAACGCCGATAACAAGAGTAAATTCATACAATGTTGCCGCGTGCATAGCGGAAATGAATTGTTTACCTTGACGTTTTAGCGGGGAAAAGCGCGATTGCCACTTGACAAATGACAGCGGTAGTGATAATTTTACAGCATCAAATTTGCATTTGTGCATTTTGTCGAGGAAGGAGGGGCCATTTATGTTGAGAAATACAATGAGCAAGTTTTATTGCAGCGCTTCCGCGTCCAGCAGTGCGGAGGCTGGTTTCCCGTACCCTTCCTGCGCCGACACGGGCCTTTCCATTTCGGGCATCAGCTTGCTGGTGTCCGTTTTTCTTATAATTTTCGGTCTGTACGCCGAAACTATTCTGGCGGGGTGTGTACTGGTATGCATTATTAATATCCCCGTTTTGCTTCTGATAATCAGCGCCGCAATAATTTCCCTGACCATATTAAACGCGCAAGAGTAAGACCGTCAGCCGGTACTAAACAGATACCAAAAGCGGCTTCACCTTGCGGGAGGTGCAGCCGTTTTTTGTATAGAATCCTCAAAAAAATCAATTTTAAAAGAAGGAGAACAAAAATGAAAAAGTTATTCGCACTCATGCTCGCGCTGGCGATGCTGCTGTGCCTGTTCGCGGGCTGCGGCAGCACCGGCTCCACCGCCCCCGCCGACAACAGCGGCTCCGCCCCGGCGGACAACAGCGGCACCTCCGCTCCGGCGGACAGCACCCCCGCTGACAACAGCGCCTCCGGCGCCTACAAGTTCGGCGGCCTTGGCCCCCTGACCGGCGACGCCGCGATCTACGGCATGGCCGTGCGCAACGGCGCGCAGATTGCCGTTGACGAGATCAACGCCCTGGGCGGCGTCCAGCTCGAGCTGAACTTCCAGGACGACGTGTCCGACGCCGAGACCTCCGTCAACGCCTACAACACCCTCATCGACTGGGGCATGCAGGCCCTCGTCGGCACCGTCACCACCGGCCCGTGCATCGCCGTGTCCGCCGAGGCCTACAAGGACCGCGTGTTCTGCATGACCCCCTCCGCGTCCTCCACCGACGTCACCGCCGGCAAGGACAACATGTTCCAGGTCTGCTTCACCGACCCCAACCAGGGCACCGGCGCGGCGACCTACCTCAACGCCAACATGCCCGATTCCAAGGTTGCCATCATCTACCAGAACGATGACGCTTACTCCCAGGGCATACGCGACACCTTCAAGGCTCAGGCTGACAGCCTTGGTCTGGAGGTTGTCTACGAGGGCACCTTCACCAAAGACACCGCCACCGACTTCTCCGTGCAGCTGACCGGAGCCCAGAATGAAGGGGCCAATCTGGTTTTCCTGCCCATCTACTACACGCCCGCATCCGTCATTTTGACCCAGGCAAATGACATGGGCTACGCCCCCACCTTCTTCGGCGTGGACGGTATGGACGGCATCCTGACACTGGAGGGCTTTGACCTTTCTCTCGCTGAGGGCGTCATGCTGCTGACTCCCTTCGCCGCCGATGCCGGCGACGACCTGACCAGGAGCTTTGTCGCCGAGTATGAGAAGCGCCACGGCGAGACCCCCAACCAGTTTGCCGCTGACGGCTACGACGTGGTTTACGTCCTGTACCAGGCCCTCGAGCAGGCCGGCTGCACCCCCGACATGTCCGCCGAGGAGATCTGCGAGGCCCTTGTCGGCGTTATCACCAGCGTCACCTACACCGGCCTGACCGGCACTGACATGACCTGGAGCGCCAACGGAGAGGTCTCCAAGCTGCCCACCGCCGTTGTCATCAAGGACGGCGTATACGTCACCGCCTGACCCGGCGAATTTCCAAGCAAATAGTGACCTGTAATACGAGTACGGCTGCCGGATCCTCCGGCAGCCATACCCCGTTTCTATGATAGAAACAGCAGCGCCGCCGCATCCCCCGTCCACTCGGGCAAGAGCCCAACGAAGCGGGTCTTGCCCGAAAGAGGAGGAGTAGCGCAATGACTGAGCCTTCGGCTTTAGCCGGAGGCGAGGGATATGGAGCTTGCGACGACGAGGCGCTTCTGTTTCTGTCATAGAAAAGAGGAAAAATGATAAAGAATTAAGAGAAAGAAGGAAGGTGCAGGTTATGGTATTTCTTTCCTACCTGATCAGCGGAATAACCCTCGGCAGCGTGTACGCCATCATTGCCCTGGGCTACACCATGGTTTACGGCATTGCGAAGATGCTCAACTTCGCCCACGGCGACGTCATCATGGTCGGCGGCTACATCTCGTACATCGTGATGAGCCGGATAGGCGAGCCGGGCGTCGGCACGAGCGTCATAGCGGTAGCCGCGGCGATGATAGTATGTACAATACTTGGCGTGCTTATCGAGGGCCTGGCCTACAAGCCCCTGCGCCAGGCGACCTCGCTGGCGGTGCTGATAACGGCCATAGGCGTGTCCTATTTCCTGCAAAACGCCGCCCAGCTTATCTGGGGCGCGAACCCGCGCTCCTACAGCTCCATAATCCCCCCGCCCGCCGATCCCGGCGCGACCAGCACGCTCAAGCTTTTTGACGGGGCGCTGTCCGTGCCCTATGTGGCGATACTGACCATCGCCGTCTGCATCGTCGTCATGATCGCCCTGACCCTGTTCACGGGCAGGACAAAGCTGGGCAAGGCCATGCGCGCCTGCTCCGAGGACAAGGGAGCGGCCCAGCTCATGGGCATCAACGTCAACCGCACCATTTCCACCACCTTTGCCATCGGCTCGGCGCTGGCGGCCATTGCCGGCGTGCTGCTGTGCTCGTCCTACCCCACGCTGATGCCCACCACCGGCTCCATGCCCGGCATAAAGGCCTTCACCGCCGCGGTTTTCGGCGGCATCGGCTCTATTCCCGGCGCGTTCCTGGGCGGCATTCTTCTGGGCATAATCGAGTCGCTGGCCAAGGCGTATATCTCCACCCAGCTGTCCAACTCCATCGTGTTCGCGGTGCTGATTGTGGTGCTGCTGGTGCGTCCTGCGGGCCTGCTTGGCAGGTATGTGCCCGAGAAGGTTTAAGGTGACGCCATGAAGCTGAAAAATCTGAAAAAAAGCACCAAGGTGGATTTCGCCACCTATCTTGGCGTTATTGTTGCCTTTCTCGTCATCACCCTGATGACGCAAAACGGCCTGCTCGGGCGCAAGTCCCAGTCCCTGCTGGTCCCCGCCTGCTGTTACATTGTCATGGCCGTGTCCCTGAACCTCACCGTCGGCATCCTCGGCGAGCTGAGCCTGGGGCACGCGGGCTTCATGAGCGTGGGGGCCTTCTCCGGCGTCGTCGCCGCAATGGGCCTTGCCAGTGTGATCCCCTCCGAGCCCCTGCGCCTGCTCATTGCCATCGTCGTGGGCGCCATCTTCGCGGCCGTAACGGGCGTTATTGTCGGCGTTCCGGTGCTCCGCCTTCGCGGCGACTACCTCGCCATCGTGACGCTGGCTTTCGGCGAGATAATCAAGGACCTCATCAACTGCCTTATCGTCGGCCGCGACAGCGCGGGACTGCACATCATCTTCAACTTCAAGGGCCTCAGGACCGTGGATGACCTTGGCCTTCTGCCTGACGGCGTCGTCATCATCAAGGGCGCGCAGGGAGCGACGGGCACGGAAACCATCGCGACCTTCACGGCGGGCTTCCTGCTGATAATGCTCACCCTCGTCATCGTGCTCAACCTCATCCACAGCCGCACGGGCCGCGCGATAATGGCCCTTCGCGACAACCGCATCGCCGCCGAGAGCGTGGGCATCAACATCACCAAGTACAAGCTCATCGCCTTCGTCACCTCCGCGTCCATGGCGGGTGCCGCAGGCGCGCTGTACGGCCTGAACTACTCCTCCCTGCAGGCCACCAAGTTCAATTTCAACACCTCCATTCTGGTGCTGGTGTTCGTGGTGCTGGGCGGCCTTGGCAATATCTGGGGCAGCATCATCGCGGCGGTTGTGCTCTACATCCTGCCCGAGGCCCTGCGCCAGTTCGCCGACTACCGCATGCTGGTTTACGCCATAGTCCTCATAATCGTCATGCTCGCAACCAACAACCCCACTCTCCAAAGCCTTGTGGGGCGCCTGTTCCGCCGCGGCGACGATGAGGAGCCCAACGCGAAAGGAGGCGCGGAGAAATGAGCAATATCCCCAGGGAAAAGCCGAAGCTGGTTCCGGTACCCAGCACCAACAAAATTCCCGAGCGCGACGCGGACAAGACTCCAATACTCGAGTGCCGCCGCCTCGGCATCGACTTCGGCGGTCTGACCGCGGTCGACAACTTTGACATGGCGATCGGCCGCACGGAGATAACGGGCCTCATCGGCCCCAACGGCGCGGGCAAGACCACGATATTCAACATGCTCACCAAGGTCTACCAGCCCACCCGCGGCATTATAATGCTCGACGGCGTGGACACGCACAACATGAACACGGTGCAGGTAAACGCCGCCGGCATAGCCCGCACCTTCCAGAACATCCGCCTTTTCAACAACCTCACGGTCGAGGACAACGTAAAGCTCGGCCTGCACAACCACATCAAGTACGGCATGTTCCAGGGCATATTCCGCCTGCCCGGCTACTGGAAGGGCGAGCGCATCGCCCACGAGCGCGCGATGGAGCTGCTGAGCATATTCGACATGGAGGGCATGGCCGGGGCCAAGGCCGGCTCCCTGCCCTACGGCGCGCAGCGCCGCCTGGAAATAGTCCGCGCGCTGGCGACCAACCCGTCGCTGCTCCTGCTCGACGAGCCCGCCGCGGGCATGAACCCGTCCGAGACGGCGGAGCTGATGGAAAACATCGTGAAGATCCGCGACACATTCAAAATTGCGATCCTGCTCATCGAGCACGACATGAACCTGGTCATGGGCATCTGTGAGGGCATCGCGGTGCTGAACTTCGGCAAGGTCATCGCCAAGGGCACCCCTGACGAGATAAAGCAGGACCCGGCGGTAATCGAGGCCTATCTTGGAAAGAGGGGGGAATGAGACATGTCCGAGCCAATGCTGAAGGTTGACAACATCAACGTCTACTACGGCGCGATCCACGCGATAAAGGGCGTGTCCTTCCACGTCAACGAGGGCGAGATAGTCACGCTCATCGGGGCCAACGGCGCGGGCAAATCGACCACGCTGAACACGGTCTGCGGACTGCTGCGCAGCCGCACGGGCGACATCCAGCTCAACGGCAAGAGCATCGCCCACCGCCTGCCGCACCTGATCGTCAGCGACGGCATAGCCCACTGTCCGGAGGGCCGCCGGGTATTTGCGCAGATGACGGTCGAGGAAAACCTCGAGATGGGCGGCTACGTGCGCCCCAACGGCGAGATTGACGATTCGATCGCCCAGGTGTACGACAGCTTCCCGCGCCTGAAGGAGCGCCGCAAGCAGCTTGCCGGAACGCTTTCCGGCGGCGAGCAGCAGATGCTCGCGATGGGCCGTGCGATGATGTCGAAGCCGAGCCTGCTGATGCTTGACGAGCCGTCGATGGGCCTTGCGCCGATACTGGTTGAGCAGATATTTGAGATGATACAGCATCTGCACAAGCAGGGCACGACGATACTGCTGGTTGAGCAGAATGCGCAGATGGCGCTGTCGATAGCGGACCGCGGCTACGTGCTTGAGACCGGGATGGTCTCCCTGTCCGGCACCGGCGCGGAGCTCGCCGCCAGCGAGGAAGTCAAGAAGGCCTATCTCGGCGGATAAAAAAGAAACGCTTCGTCAACCTTTTCAAAGGTTGCGGGGTCCAGGGGCAGAGCCCCTGGACCCCGCCTCGCAAGGCGCGAAATTCCCCAGTTACTCGCGGCGAAGCCGCTTCGCTGGGCTTCGCCGCGAAAAAGGAAGAAGGAAGGTACGGATATGGAGCTTTCGTCGCTCTGCGCTGGAAGCGGAATGGAGTACCTTTCTTCTGACGCGCTTCCCCATCGGCCCCGCCAAAAGCTGAGCCGCATTTCTGACAGACTGAAGCAGCGGCACAAGGCCGCTGTTTTCCTGATTTGGAGGATTAATACTAAAAACCGTTAAAAAGCTTTAATTCTATTAAAGCTTTTTATAGCGCCGAAGGCGCGTCGGTTTTTTAATGAGACGGCACGCCGCGCTTTGCGCGGCGTGAGCGTGCGCAGCACGCGGAATTCCCGATTGAACTT
Source organism: Butyricicoccus sp. (assembly GCA_023664105.1). Classification (GTDB taxonomy): domain Bacteria; phylum Bacillota; class Clostridia; order Oscillospirales; family Oscillospiraceae; genus JAMPGF01. The sequence continues at coordinate 20,532 of JAMPGF010000008.1, forward strand.
TCAATCGGGAATCAGTAGCAAAAAGGGCTTCATCGCAAAGGAACTGCGCTCCCTGCTGGAGCTCATGGCACTCATGGCAATCGCGCTGGGCTACATTATCTTCTATGTAAAAATCACGCCCGCCGCGTTTTTGCTGATCCCGCTTATCGCGATCGCCTTCATCCTTCGCATGAGCGCCTCGGCCCCGGGAAAACCGGAGCCCGAGGCCGTGCCTGAGCCTACATCATCCCACCCTCGGCGATCTGGTTGACGTAGTTTCGCATTTCCAGCTTTGACCGGATCTGCTTCGTGCCTTCCACCACCTGCTTTTTCTGCTCCTTTGTGAGCCTGGAAAAGCTCTCCATGGCCTCAGTGTTAGCCGCCAGCGCGCTGACAAAACCCGCCGGGAGAGCGCCGGAAGAAAAGTCATCCATAAATTTTCACCTCGCCCATAGGATATCCCATCCCAACCTGAATTATCCATAAAAAGCGGGGCCGATGGGGAATTTCGCGCCGTGCGCGGCGCGACCAGAGGCTCTGCCTCTGGACTCCGCGGCCTTTGTAAAGGCCGGCGTAACTTTTAATTTTTTCCCCTTCTCAAAGACTCTCGGCCTCATCCAGCCAAACCCGCGCCGCCGCGTCCGACGGCATCCGCCAGTCACCGCGCGGGGACAGGCTAACCGAGCCGACCTTTGGCCCGTCCGGCATGCACGAGCGCTTGAACTGCTGCGAGAAGAACCGCCGCACAAACACGCCCAGCCAGTGCTTAACCGTATCCGCGCCGTACTCCTCCCCAAAAGCACACCGCGCCAGCCGGAAAAGCTTCCCCGGCCCGAATCCGAAGCGCAGCATGTAGTAAAGGAAGAAGTCGTGCAGCTCATACGGCCCAACCAGCTCCTCGGTGCGCTGGGCAATCTCCCCGTCGTCCTTCGCCGGCAAAAGCTCCGGCGAAACCGGCGTATCCACAATGTCCAGCAATACCGCCCCCAGCTCGCCGCCCGCGCGCCCGGCCTCATACCGCACAATATACCGCACCAGCGTCTTCGGCACACCCGCGTTGACCCCATACATCGACATGTGGTCGCCGTTATACGTGCACCAGCCCAGCGCCAGCTCGGACAGATCCCCCGTGCCGACAACCAAACCGCCAAGCTCGTTGGCAATATCCATAATAACCTGCGTCCGCTCCCGCGCCTGCGCGTTTTCATACGTCACGTCCCGCTTTTCCGCATCGTGCCCGATGTCCCGGAAATGCAGCGCCACAGCCTCGCCGATCTCGACAGTCCGCAGCGTCACGCCCAGCAATTCACACAGCTTTTCCGCGTTTGAGCGCGTGCGCGCCGTAGTTCCGAAGCAGGGCATAGTCACCGCCGTAATGCCGCGCCTGTCGCACCGGAGCATGTCAAATGCCCGCACCGTCACCAAAAGCGCCAGACAGCTGTCCAGCCCGCCGGAGATGCCGATAACGGCGCTCCCCGCCCCCGTGTGCTCCAGCCGCTTTTTCAGCCCCAGCGCCTGGATTGTCAAAATCTCCTCGCAGCGCGCGTCCCGCTCCCCGATATCCTCGGGGATGAACGGCGTGGGCGAGACATCGCGCGTCAGCTCCGTCACGCATGGCGTGAACCCCGCCTCGCTCCGGGAAAAATCCGCCGTGTCGACAGCCGGAAAGCTCGTCAGCCGCCGCCGCTCAAAAATAAGCCGCTGCACGTCGATCTCGCTGACGGTCAGCCCCATGGAAAATCGCCGCTCACACAGCAGCGCGCCGTTTTCCGCTATCATGTTGTGCCCCGTGAACACCAGGTCGGTGGTGGACTCCCCCTCGCCCGCGTCGGCGTAGACGTAGCCGCAGCACAGCCGCCCGGACTGCCCCGTCACGAGCTGCCGCCTGTAGTCCGCCTTGCCCACGACCTCGTTTGACGCGGACAGGTTCAAAATAAGCGTGCACCCCGCCTCGGCCAGCCGCCGGGAGGGCGGGTCGCTGGCCCACAGATCCTCGCACAGCTCGATGCCGACCCTCAGCCCCGGCATGTCCGGGCAGTCGATCAGGCAGCTCCAGACGCCGTACCAGCTCCCGAGAACGGCGCCGCCGTCCGTCCGCGCCCCGCTTCCGCTGCAAAACCAGCGCGCCTCGTAAAACTCCCCGTAATTGGGCAGGTACGTTTTCGGCACTACCGAGAGGATCTCCCCCTTCTGCACCGCGACGGCGCAATTATAGAGCTTTCCCCCAGCGCGCACGGGCATCCCCAGCGCCGTCAGGATTTCCAGCTCTGCCGTGGCCTCCAGAACCGTGCGCAGTCCCTCCTCGGCAGCGTCCAGCAGGGAGTCCTGCAAAAACAGGTCGCCGCAGGTGTAGCCCGTCATGCACAGCTCCGGCAGCGCGAGTATCTTGACCCCCTGCCTGTCCGCGTCCCGCATCATATCAATGATCTGCCCGGCGTTAAAGCGGCAGTCCGCCACCTTGATCTTCGGCGTCCCCGCCGCCACGCATATAAAACCGTCCTTCATACGTTCATCGCTCCTTTGCTGAGCCTATTATATCCGCATTATCCCTCTTTTTCAAGACTTTAGCTTGTTTCGGCAATAAACTCATGCTATAATAGCCGCAGACGCGAAGCGGCTATTATATTTATTTTTTGGCCGCGCATACGCGCATGCCCAATTATAGCACGACTGCTTTGCAGTCATGCTATAATACAGACTGTCAAAAAACCTCGTAGAGTTCGCGGCGCGCACGCCGCGAAAAAAGTCTAATCGTTTTTTCCGGCGGCGTGTACGTCGGAAAAAACACTTTGCGCGTAGCGAGCGTGCGAGTTGTCCGCCTGCGGCGGACAGCGAGTGCGCAGAGCGGAGCGAAGCCTTCTCGAAAAAGTGGCTTTGCCACTTTTTCGACACGCTCAATTATAGCACGACTGCTTTGCAGTCATACTATAATATTTAATTGTTGCGCCGTAACGCTCCCGCGCCGCGCCGCATAAACTGATACGTATAATTTTTATAGCAAGGAGAACCCCAAATGTGCGGAATAGTAGGCTACACCGGCGCGCTTCCGGCGGGCCCCATGCTGCTCGACGGCCTTCGCCGCCTTGAGTACCGGGGCTACGACTCGGCGGGCGTGGCGGTGCTCTCGCCGGAGGGCGGGCTGTGCGTAAGAAAAACGAAGGGCCGCCTCTCGGCCCTCAGCGAGCTGACGGACGGAGGCCGCGCCCTCTCCGGCACGACCGGCATAGGCCATACCCGCTGGGCAACCCACGGCGAGCCCAACGACGCCAACTCCCACCCCCACGTCAGTGAAAACGGCCGCGTTGCCGTGGTGCACAACGGCATAATCGAAAACTACGCCGAGATAAAGCAGTTCCTCCAGCAAAAGGGCGTTCACTTCAGCTCCGACACGGACACCGAAGTCGTGGCCCAGCTGCTTGAGTATTACATCTCCGGCGGCGCGGACGTGATAAGCGCGGTATACAAAGTGCTCCACCGCATCGAAGGGGCCTATGCCCTCGGCATCCTCTGCTCCGGCGAGCCGGGCCGCTTCATCGCCGCCCGCCGCGATGCGCCGCTCATCCTCGGCTACGGCGACGGCTGCAATTTCATCGCCTCGGACGTGACCGCCATAATCAAGCACACGCGCGAGATAAGCTACATGGACGACGGCGAGGTCGCCATCGTCACCCCCGACTGCATCGAGGTCTGCGACGCGCTCCGCCGTCGCGTGGAGAAGCCGCGCCGCACCGTCGACTGGGATGTCTCCGCCGCGGAAAAGGGCGGCTATGAGCACTTCATGTTCAAAGAAATCATGGAGCAGCCCGAAGCCCTCCGCCGCACGATCCTCCCCCGCATAAAGAATGACCGCGTAGTGTTTGAGGATCTGAAAATCGGTGAAGAATACATAAAGTCCCTCAAAAAAATCTACATCGTCGCCTGCGGCTCATCCTACCACGTCGGCATGATAGCCAAGTATAATTTAGAGCGCCTGACCCGCCTCCCGGTAGAAATCGCCCTGTCCTCGGAGTTCCGCTACAGCGCCCCCCTGGTCGACGAACAAACCCTGGTAATCGTAATCAGCCAGTCCGGCGAAACGCTCGACAGCATGGCCGCGCTCCGCGAGGCGAAAAGCCGCGGCGGGCGCATCCTCTCCATCGTCAACGTCGTGGGCAGCTCCATAGCCCGCGAGTCCGACGACGTGCTCTACACCCACGCTGGCCCCGAGATAGCCGTCGCCACCACGAAGGCCTACAGCACCCAATTAGCTGTACTGAACCTCCTGGCCCTCCGCCTCGCCGAAACCCTCGGCAAAATCGGGCCGCCGGAATACGCCGAATTTGTCGCCGCACTCCGCGCCCTCCCCGACAAAGCCGGGCAAATCCTGACCGACACCGAGCGCATCAAATACCTCGCCTCCCGCTGCTTCAACCACGAATCGGTGTTCTACATTGGCCGCAATCTCGACTACGCGCTGGGCCTTGAGGGATCGCTGAAGCTCAAGGAGATATCCTACATCCACTCTGAAGCCTATGCCGCCGGCGAGCTCAAGCATGGCACAATCTCCCTCATCGAGCCCGGCACCCTCGTCGTGGCGCTTGCGACCTGGCTTCCTCTTTTCGACAAGGCCATGAGCAATATCGTCGAGGTCATCTCCCGCGGTGCGACGGTCGTGGCCCTGACAACCGAGAGCCGCGCCGCCGACATGGCGAAAACGGCCCGCAGCGTACTCACCGTACCGGACACCCACCCCCTGCTCCAGCCCCAGCTGGGCATAATCCCGCTCCAGCTTTTCGCCTACTACATAGCCCTGCAAAGAGGCTGCGACATCGACAAGCCCCGCAACCTCGCAAAATCTGTGACAGTGGAATGAGAAAATTATGAACATAAGAGCAATTTTAGGAATCCTCACCGTGCGCGTGCTTCACTTCGGCATCCGCCTGATCCGCCGCGGCGGCACTGACTTCCCTGGCCGCATCGCGCTGAAAATCTGCCCTAATCTCCTCTCCGTGCTGGCCAAAAATGTCCGCACCGTCGCCATAACGGGCACCAACGGCAAGACCACCAGCGCGCGCATGGTCGAGCAGGCCTTTGCCGGCAGCGGCATTGACTGCATCGCCAACCGCAGCGGCGCCAATCTCCTCAGCGGCATAACCACCGAGTTTGCCATGCACTGCACGCTCACCGGCAAATGCAAGAGCAAATGGGCGGTCATCGAGTGCGACGAAGCCGCGGCCCGCCGCACCTTCGCCCAGCTCAAGCCTGAGGTCGTGCTGGTCACCAACCTCTTCCGCGACCAGCTTGACCGCTACGGCGAGGTAACGCATACGCTTGAAAACATCCGCGAGGGCCTCAAATCCGTCCCCGGCGCGCTGCTGTGCCTGAACGCGGACTGCTCGCTGACCTCGTCTCTGGCGGGCGACCTGCCGAACAAGGCGGTGTTCTACGGCGTGGAGCGCGCCGCCGCCGGCCGCGCCGAGCCGCCGGAGATTTCCGACGCGACGCACTGCATCCGCTGCCGCACGCACTACGAGTACGACTACGTGACCTACGGCCACCTCGGCGGCTACCGCTGCCCCGGCTGCGGCTACCGCCGCCCCGCCCCTGACGTCGCCGTCACCGCTGTTGAGGCCCTTGAATCTGCCGGAAGCCGCATCAGGATCCGCCTGAACGGCGCCGAGCAGCGCGTGCGCGTCAATCTCCCGGCGATGTACAACATCTACAACGCCGCCGGGGCCATAACCGCCGCGACGGCCATGGGCATAAGCGCCGAGTCCGCCATCAGCGCGGTCGGCAGCTTTCACTGCGGCTTTGGCCGCATGGAGCGCTTTGACATCGGCGAAAAGGGCGCGGAGATGATGCTGGTGAAAAACCCCGCCGGCTTTGACCAGGTGCTGGAATTCCTCTCCGACATGCGCGGTGATTTCGATCTCGTCATGTGCCTGAACGACAACGGCGCCGACGGCACGGACGTATCCTGGATCTGGGACGCCTGCTTTGAGAAGCTGAGCCTTTTAGGCGACCGCCTGCACAGCGTAACGGTCTCCGGCATCCGCGCCTCAGACCTCTGGGTGCGCCTGAAATACGCGGGTGTCGCCCCGGAGAAGATAAGCCTTGAGCGCGACTACGAGCTTCTGACGCAAAAAATCTCAAAGATGGACAAGCCCGTCTACATCGTCCCGACCTACACCGCCATGCTGGACTTCCGCGCCTGCCTGATAAAGCACTGCGGCGGCAGCGATTTCTGGGAAGGCTGATACTTTTTCTTGAAAGATTTAGAGGCTCTTTGCGAAATGCAATGAGCATTAGAGCCTCTTAATGCCTTGGCTAAAAGTATCCAAAAAGAACTTTAAATTCGCTTTGAAGCTGTTGCTGTTCCATGCTTTGCGCCCGGTAACGTTTTTGCGCTTTTAATCCGGGCATAGTATGAAAAGGAGAACCAAATGGAACTTAAAATCTGCCACATGTACCCCGACGTGCTCAACCTCTACGGCGACCGGGGCAACATCCTGTGCCTGCGCCGCCGTCTCGAGTGGCGCGGGATAGACGTCACCGTCGAGACCGCCGGCATCGGCTCCCGCGCGCGCCTCTCCGACTGCGACCTCGTGTTCATCGGCGGGGGACAGGACTTCGAGCAGGAGGTGCTTCTCGACGACCTCCACTCCGGCAAGGACGAGGAGGTCAAAGCCGCGATAAACGACGGCGTGACCTTCCTTGCCATCTGCGGCGGCTACCAGATGCTCGGAGCGTATTACGAGACCTTCGACGGCCGCCGCTGCGACTTCATCGGCGCGCTTGACCTGTACACCGTAGGCTCAGAGCAGCGCATGATCGGCAACTACATGTTCACCTGCACGCCCGAGAGCGGCGGCAGCGCGGTCGTGGGCTTTGAAAACCACAGCGGCCGCACTCACCTCGGCCCCGGCGTGGCCCCGCTCGGCACGGTCACCGTCGGCTGCGGCAATAACGGCGAGGACAAGACCGAGGGCGCGCGCTATAAAAACGTGTTCGCGACCTACAGCCACGGCTCGCTTCTCCCCAAGAACCCCGAGCTGTGCGACTTCATCCTCAAAACGGCCCTCGAGCGCAAATACGGCGCGGCGGAGCTCAAGCCGCTCGACGACTCCGCCGAGCAGACCGCCCACGGCGAAATGGCGCGCCGCCTTACTTTTTCTTGAAAGAAAAAGTAAGCAAAAAGAACTTTAAATCGCTTTAAGTCTCTGCTGGCTTGAGGCTTGGTGCCCGGTAACGGTACTTTGGAGGACAATCCATGAAAGAGCGAAAAATACTCAAAAACAAGTATTACCTGTACATAACGGAGTTTTTCTCCGGCGTGTCGGTAATGGCCGTGGAGCTGGGCGCAAGCCGCCTGCTGGCCCCCTATTTCAGCTCGTCCCAGATAGTGTGGACGATCATCATCGGCACCATCATGATAGCCATGGCCCTCGGCAACATCTACGGCGGGCGCAGCGCGGATAAGAACCCCGACCCCGACCGCCTCTACCGCCGCCTCATGATCGCCGCCGTGTGGATCGCGGCCATCCCCGTGCTGGGCAAATATGTCATTCTCGCAGTCTCCGGCCTTCTCATCCTGACGGTGAGCACGGGCTTTCTGACGATAGCGGCCTTTTTCGCCTGCATGATGATCTTCGTCTACCCCCTGTTCCTGCTGGGCACCGTGACCCCCTCGCTGGTCAAGTACAGCGTAGACAGCCTTGACGACAGCGGCAAAACCGTCGGCACTCTCGGCGCGTTCAACACCGTCGGCAGCATCATCGGCACCTTCCTGCCCACCTTCGTCACCATCCCCGCCGTAGGCACGAGCGTGACCTTCCTGCTCTTCTCCGGCATCCTGCTGCTCATCGGCCTCGTCTATTTCATCAGCGCCAAAGCCAGGCCCGTTCTGTGCGCGGTGTCAGCCGTGCTCTTCATCCTCTGCTCAATTTTCGGCCACTCCGGCAGCTTCGCCTTCTGGGAAACCGAGCTGAAGTACGAGGGCGAGTCCATCTACAACTATCTCCAGGTCAAGGAAACCGCCGACCGCGTCAGCCTGTCCACCAACGTCCTTTTCGGCGTGCAGTCCGTGAAGATGAAAACCGATGGCTTCACCGGCATGTACTACGACTACGCCCTGGCCGCCCCCGTCATGGCGGGCCTGGACAGCGGCGGCAGCGTCCTCATCCTCGGCAACGGCACCGGCACCTATGCCACCCAGTGCGAAAAATACTTCCCCGGCGCATCCGTCGAGGGCGTAGAGATAGACGGCAAAATAACCCAGCTCGCCTTCGACTGCTTCGACATGTCAGAAAACGTGACCGTCACCACCTACGACGGCCGCGCCTATCTCCAGGCCATGGACAAAAAATACGATGTCATCCTCGTCGATGCCTATCAGGACATCACCATCCCCTTCCAGATGTCCTCTGCGGAGTTTTTCACCCTCGTGCGCGAGCACCTGACGGACAACGGCGTCATGGTGGTGAATATGAACATGCACTCCGACGGCGAAGGCAGCATAAACGAGTACCTGACCGACACCATCGCCTCGGTGTTTGACCACGTCTATACCGCCGATGTCTCCCGCAACACCAACCGCGAGCTTTTCGCCGCCGCCTTCGATCCCGCCGCGGCCCTTTCGGAAAATCTCCCCGCCGTGACCGACGCCCCCCTCGCCGCCATGCTGGAAACAGTCTCCTCGTCCCTGACCCCCCGCTCCCCCGGCGGAAAGGTCCTCACCGACGACCGCGCCCCCGTGGAGCTTCTCGGAATGCGCGCCATCGACGAGCTCATCAGCGACGAGCTGGGCTATTACAAGGACCTCTTCCGCCGCGAGGGCCTCGCCGGCCTCCTTGGCTCCTTCTGACAACCCCTCTCTACCCCTACGCCCCCGGACCCCAAAATTAGCAGCAACATATGCAACAAACCTTCAAAAAACCCAAAAAAAATTTTTGCCGGGGCGTCAAAACCCCGGCAAAAATCATGAAGCCCGCGTCCCCGCCCCCGGCATCGCCCGCACGGGCACGGCCACGGTATGCGCAATCGGCTTCCATGAAAACCGGCAGAACACCGCGCTCACGGCAATCGGCACAAACGTCAGCACGAACAGCGGAAACGCGAACATCCCCATGACCTTCTTCGCCGTACTCCCGCCGATGTTGTCCCACTCGCCCAGCAGCGTCAGCGCGCCGACCAGCAGCATGGACAAATACGCGCCCACCAGCGCCGCTCCGAGCGCCAGCGCCACTCCGGCCCATCTCTCCGTAACAAATGCGCAGGCAATTGCCGCGCCCGCGGACAGCCCCGAGAGCCCGTAGCCCCAAATCGAGAGCGTCGCCGTCTCGAAGCTGGCATAACCCACACGCCCGCCGCGCAAAATCCCGCGAAGGAGGCTCCCGGCGTACTTGAACGAGACCTGGATCCCGCCCTGCACCCAGCGCACCCGCTGCCGCCACGACTGCCTCAGTGAGGTCGGCTGCTCGTCGTAGAGCATCGCTTCCCGGCAAAAACCTATTCTCACCCCGTTCGTCGCGCACCAGGTGTCGAACTCGATGTCCTCGGTCAGCGTGAAAAACCTCCACCCGCCGATTTTATCCAGCAGCGACCGACGGAACCCGAACCCCGTCCCGCTCACCGCGCAGGTAGTCCCCAGCAGCATCCGCGACTGGTTGAGGTGCACCGAGTCATGGATAAACCACAGCGCGTAGCCGGCGGAGAGCCAGTTGTCGCCGAAGTTTTTCGAGTTACGGTAGCCGCAGAAGGCCTCGTACCCGTCGGAGCAAACGCGGTTCATGCAGCTTATGTAGTCCGGCCTGAGCAGGTTGTCCGCGTCAAAGACGAGAAAGGCGTCGTAATTATCCAGCACGCCGTCACGCCTCATGCCCTCGAGCAGGAAATTGAGCGCGTAGCCCTTGCCGACCTGCCGCGTGTTGAAGCGCTCATAGGCCGCCGCGCCGCACTCCCGCGCCGCGCGCGCGGTCCCGTCGGTGCAGTTGTCCGCCACGACATACACATCCACCAGCTCCCGCGGGTAATCCTGCCCGGCGATGCTCTCGAGCAGAAACGGCAGCACATTCTCCTCGTTCCTCGCCGCGATGAGCACCGCATAGCGGTTCATGGCGGCCCCGCCGTGAGGTTTTCTTTTTTTGACCATCGGGACAAAAAGGTAAAGGATCTGATAAAAATAGCAAATAAACACGACCGCCGCCAAAACCCGGCTGACCAGCCTCAAAAACTCAATGTGCATAAGAATCCTCCCATCCTCGCGTGCTGCAAAAAATTCTACTCCCGCCGCGCCGCGCCTGCCATAGCTTTGGCTTACAATACGCGCCGCCGACCTTACATTTTTGAAAGCCTGATACTTTTTCTTGAAAGAAAAAGTATCAAAAAGATCTTTAAACCCGCTCTGGACCCGTTGCTGTTCCAGGCCTTCCGCCCGGTAACGTTACCGCGTTTTTGATCCGGGCCACCCTTAATGCAAGCATAGCATGAGCGTGTTAAGAAAGCGGTAAAGGCAAACGTCAAGAATTTGTAAAGCCTCACTTTCCATAACGCCCTTCGCAGATAAAAGGATAGGATCTTTGCCTTTAAAAAACAATCGGCCAAACCTTTAAGATTTCCTTAAAGGCCCGGCCGATAATTTATACTAAAAACCGTTAAAAAGCTTTAATTCTATTAAAGCTTTTTATAGCGCC
>JAMPGF010000090.1 GCA_023664105.1 Butyricicoccus sp.
ACCGTCGACCTCCAGCGTGACAGGCTGGCGTTCTAACCAACTGAACTACTGGGCCGTACCGCACAACCTTCATGGTGGGGACAACTGGACTCGAACCAGTGACCCCCTGCTTGTAAGGCAGGTGCTCTAACCAGCTGAGCTATGCCCCCGCGGTGCCGTCTCAAACAGCGCCCCATTATCATAGCAAAACCATCCCGCCTTGTCAAGTGGATTTTTCCAATTTCGTAAATTTATTTTCCTCAGCCTTTGCCCCCCCTCCGTTCGCCTGATTGGCCCGCAGCTTCCCGCCGCACAGAAGGTCGGTGCAGCCGGAGCAGCGCAGCGCGGCGTTGCTGCCTTCCCAGAAGCGCTCGGGGTGGGTGTTGAAGCTGATCTCCCAGACCAGCAGCACGACGATGGACATCAGGCACAGCGACCAGGAGAAGAAGCCCGGCACGAACACCAGCGGCGAGAACATCATCATGTGGTCCCAGTTGAATATGCGGCAGGTTGCGCAGCAGCGGTTTTTCATAAAAAGCACCCGGAACGGGCACCAGAACAGCACGCAGATGACATCGCAGACGTAAAACGCCACCGAAATGAGCAGCAGCGCCGCCCTGTCGATGAGCCGGGTAAAGTACAGCGTGCCGATGCCCAGCGTCAGCGCGATCCAGACCAGCGCGACATTGATAACCTCGCGCTGGCTCTGGCGCAGGAAGCGGACGAAGGCGACCCCGCGCCCGATAGCGGCGACGGGGTGGAAGGCGTATTCCAGAAACTTCTGCGAGCCCGCGGGCCAGTAATGCCGGGCAGGCAGCAGTTGTATGAGCATGTCCGCCATCCACAGCAGCCACATCACATGAAAGACGGAGAATTTTTTGAAAAACCCCAGCCCGCCGATGATATCGAACTGTTCCGGCGCGAGGATCCGGAGCAGTACGGACAGAATAAACGCGCAGCAGCGAAAGAAAAACCGGACGTAGTACAGTTTTCTGAATTTTGAGAGTTTCTTGAATCCGTTCATGCGCGGCAGGCCCTCCGTATCCAAAACTGATGCTATTTTAATTATATATCCAAGCGAAAAAAATGCAAGCATGAAAAATCATACTAAACCCTGATAAAAAGCTCGTCGTTCCGTATATCTGCACGGAATGTCGCGCCGCAAAAAATCTGAGGCTCAAAATGAGCCTCAGATTTTTTCAATCCTCATCCAGCTTGAGCACCGCCAGAAACGCCTCTGTCGGCATCTGCACCGTGCCGAGGGAGCGCATGCGCTTTTTGCCCTCCTTCTGCTTTTCCAGCAGCTTCTTCTTGCGCGTGATGTCGCCGCCGTAGCACTTGGCAAGCACATCCTTGCGCAGGGCCTTGACCGTCTCGCGGGCGATTATCTTCCCGCCTATCGCCGCCTGGATCGGCACCTCGAAGAGCTGGCGCGGGATGTTGTCCTTGAGCTTTTCGCAGATCCGCCGCGCGCGGCCGTAGGCCTTGTCCCTGTGCGCGATGAAGCTGAGCGCGTCCACCTGCTCGCCGTTGAGCAGCAGGTCAACCTTCACCAGCTCGCTTTCCCGGTACTCTAAAAACTCATAGTCCAGCGAGGCGTAGCCCTTGGTGCGGGCCTTGAGCGTGTCGAAAAAGTCGTAGACTATCTCATTGAGCGGAAGGCTGTAGCGTAGCTCAACGAGGTTTTTGTCCAGATACTGCATGTCCTTGTACTCCCCGCGCCTGTCCTGGCACATGGGCATGATGCTGCCTATGTAATCCGGCGGCGCGATTATCGACGCCTTCACAAACGGCTCCTTCGCCTCGATGATCTGCCCCGGGTCGGGGTAGTTGTGCGGGTTGTCCACCCGCACCAGCGTGCCGTCGGACTTCGTGATCTCATAAATAACCGACGGCAGCGTGGTTATAAGATCCAGATTGAATTCCCGCTCGATGCGCTCCTGGATGATCTCCATGTGCAGCATCCCCAAAAAGCCGCAGCGAAAGCCGAAGCCCAGCGCCACGGAGCTCTCCGGCTCGTAGCTGAGGGACGCGTCGTTGAGCTTGAGCTTTTCCAGCGCGTCGCGCAGGTCGCCGAAGCGCGAGCCGTCCTCGGTGTAGATACCGCAGTAGACCATGGGCCGCACGGGGCGGTAGCCCGGCAGAGCCTCGGCGGTGGGGCGCTGGGCCTCCGTCACCGTGTCGCCCACGCGCGTGTCGGTCACGGTCTTGATGGACGCCGTGAAGCAGCCCACGTCCCCGGCGCGCAGCGCGCGCACGTTCTCAACGCCGATGGGCCGCAGGTGCCCGCATTCCAGCACCTTGTAGCTTGCACCCGAGGCCATCATTTTGATCTCCTGCCCCACGCTCAGCGTGCCCTCGACCACGCGCACATACACCACAACGCCTACGTATGGGTCGTACTGGCTGTCGAAAATGAGCGCCTTGAGCGGCGCGTCGGGGTCGCCGGACGGCGGCGGGACGTTTTTTACTATGTCCTCGAGTACGTCGCGAATGTTTATCCCCTGCTTGGCGCTTATCTCCGGCGCGTTTTTACAGTCCAGGCCGATGATATCCTCAATTTCACCCTTCACCTTCTCCGGGTCGGCGGCGGGCAGGTCGATCTTGTTTATTACCGGAAGGATCTCCAGGTCATGGTCGAGCGCCAGGTAGGTGTTGGCCAGCGTCTGCGCCTCCACGCCCTGCGCGGCGTCCACCACCAGCACCGCGCCCTCGCACGCAGCCAGCGAGCGAGACACCTCGTAGTTGAAGTCGACGTGTCCCGGCGTGTCGATGAGGTTGAGCTCGTAGGTCTCGCCGTCGAGCGCCTCATAGTCGAGGTGGACGGCGCGCGCCTTTATCGTTATGCCGCGCTCGCGCTCAAGCTCCATGTTGTCGAGTATCTGGTCGGCCATCTCCCGCTGGGGCACCGCGCGGCACAGCTCGATGAGCCTGTCCGACAATGTGGATTTGCCGTGGTCGATGTGCGCTATTATGGAAAAATTTCTTATGTTCTCCTGCTTTGTCATCTCTCTCGCTCCTTCAGGGCCTGCTCCGCGCGCCGGGCCAGCTCGTAAAGCTGCGCCGTGATCTCAGTCAGGGCCTCGTCCTCCCGCGCCGCGCCGGCAGGACTGTCGCTCAGTCCCAGCATGTAGTCGGCGGACACGCCGTAGTATTTACAGGCGCGGCACAAAAAGGGCAGCCCCGGCTCGCGCGCGCCGTTTTCGTAGTGGGAGAGCAGCGCCTGGCTGATGCCCAGATCCGCCGCCGCCGTCCTTTGCGACAGCCCCCGCGCCTTCCTCAGCCGCGACATGTTCCGTGAAAATGCATCCTCCATAGCGCCCTCCCAAGTGATTACATTTTGTTATATGATAACAGCTCCGCCCGGATTTGTAAATAGCCCCCGCTCGAAAATTCCCGACACTCCGGGGCAAAATCCGCCGGGAATTGCAAAAAATGTTCCCCGGCGGAGGGTTAAGTCTTGACCATTTTCCATGAAAGTGATAAAGTTACTATATGGTAAATTCGCGCCGCGGCCCGGACGCGGCTAAATTATTATGAAGGAGAATAAGAGATGTTTGCTAAGCTTAACGAGGCGCTGCGCGCCAATCCCAAAACGATAGTTTTCACCGAGGGTACCGACGCGCGCATACTCAGCGCCGCTGACCGCCTGCTGGCCGAGGGGCTCATGGGCGTGGTGCTCGTCGGCGAGGTCGACGCCGTCAAGGCCGCCGCTGCCGCCGGAAACTTCAATATCGAAAAGGCTCAGATAATCGACCCCGCCGCCTATGACGGAATGGACGCCATGGTTGAGAAGATGGTCGAGCTGCGCAAGGGCAAGATGACCGCCGACGACTGCCGCAAGAACCTGATGCGCGGCAACTACTTCGGCACCATGCTGGTGAAGATGGGCGTGGCCGACGCGCTGCTCGGTGGCGCGACCTACTCCACCGCCGACACCGTTCGCCCCGCGCTCCAGCTTATAAAGACCAAGCCCGGCAACAAGATCGTCTCCTCCTGCTTCATCATGGTGCGCGACGCTGCCGACGGCACTCAGGAGCGCATTGCCATGGGCGACTGCGCGATAAACATCCACCCCGGCGAGGACGACCTTGTCGAGATAGCCGTCGAGACCGCCAAGTGCGCCCAGATCTTCGGCATTGACCCGAAGGTGGCCTTCCTGAGCTTCTCCACCAAGGGCAGCGCCAAGGACGACTCTGTCACGGTGGTGCAGAACGCGGTCGCCAAGGCCAAGGAGATCATGGATGTGCCCGTGGACGGCGAGATGCAGTTTGACGCGGCCGTCGCGCCCGAGGTCGGCCAGCTGAAGTTCCCCGGCTCCAAGGTCGCCGGCGAGGCCAACGTTTTCATCTTCCCGGATGTCACCTCCGGCAACATCGGCTACAAGATAGCCGCCCGCCTCGGCGGCTTCGCGGCCTACGGCCCCATCCTGCTGGGCCTGAACGCCCCCATCAACGACCTCTCCCGCGGCTGCAACGCCGACGAGGTCTACAAGATGGCCATAATCACCTGCGCCCTTGCGTAAGCCCCCGTAACCGAAAACCTCCTCAGCCCTGCTGAGGAGGTTTTTTGAGCGTGTCGAAAAAGTGGCTTTGCCACTTTTTCGAGAAGGCTTCGCTCCGCTCTGCGCACTCGCTGTCCGCCCGGCAACCAGAAAAGCCGGGCGCGGCGGACTGGCAGAAGCTTACTGGGGTGCCTACTCAACGCTGAGCACGCAGAGCCTCTCCCCGTCGACGCGAAACTTCACCTCAAGGCCCGCGAAGGTGAGGCCGTAGGTGCGCTCGGGGTCGGTTTGATAGGACGGGCGGGGGTCATTGGCGAGGACGCCGAGGAGGGCGGCGCGCTTGGGCTCGGGGACGCGTTCGAGCAGGGCGGGAGGAATTTCCACCTCAAGGGTTTGCCGGGGCGTCCCGTCCGTGAAGCCGCCGGAGGCGTCCGGGCGGCAGTCGGCGTAGGGAAGATAGGGCTTGATGTCAAATATCGGCGTGCCATCAACCAAATCCGCGCCCGAGACATGCAGCACCGGACCGCGCTCGCGCGTCAGCTCCACGCCCTCGAGCCGGACGCAGGACAGGCCAAGGGCGTTGGGCCGGAAGGGCGAGCGCGTGGCGAAAACGCCAACTCTCCGGTTCCCGCCCAGCCGGGGCGGGCGTACCGTCGGCGACCAGTTTTTGCGAACGGCCTGGGAAAACTGCCAGATCAGCCAAATGTGGCTGTAGCCCTCCAGCCCTCGCACCGCCTCCGGCACGCGGTAGTCCGGCTCGAAGACTATCTCCGCGCGCAGGGACTCCACCAGCCCGCTCTGGCGCGGGACGCCGAATTTTGCGGCGAAATCGCTTTTTATGCGCGCTATTGTTTTCACTTCCACTGTACCCGGCATGGGCGCGGCCTCCTTTGCTTGTGGATTTCGTATATTTTTACCTGATTATGTCAATCGCTTTTTGGCTTTAACAAATTGTCCACATTCGACCGCTTGCGACAGCTTTTTCCCTTTCCCTGTGTCATAATCAGGGCCTAAGCGCAAATACCGGGCGAAAAAATGCGGTTTTTGCGGTACGCAAGAAGAAAAGAAGAGGAACTTAAGGGACGAGAAAGGAAGGAACACTGGATGCGGGATATCCCACAGGAGTACTTGATCATTTTCAACGCAATTACTGAGGCGGAGAAGGACCTGCGGCGGCTGCGGGAAAGGCTTATGCTCGCGCAGCAGCTCGCCGAGGAGGCGTATATAGCTCATCCGGCGGAGCCGGGAGCTTCGGAATAGTCCCCGGCACAGGCCCCGGAGAAAAGCGTCCAGGGGTATTCCTCCAAGGGCGGCGGGGCTGAAAACTCAACTATACGGCCCGTGTCTGGATGGGTGAAGCGAAGGAGGTGCGACCACAGCGCCGCCGCGCAGCCCTCCGGCTGCGGGCTGTATTTTTTGTCCCCGACAAGCGGCAGGCCGCGGGAGGAAAACTGCGCGCGTATCTGGTGCGTGCGGCCCGTGACAAGCTCGATGCGCACGAGGCTGAGGCCGTCGGCGGAGGCGAGAGTTTCATAATTCAGCACCGCTTCCTGAGCGCCGGGCCGGGGGCGGTCGACCACATAGGTCTTGCGCTCAGCCTTGTCGCGCAGCAGCAGGTCGCGGAAGCTGCCGCGCTCCGGCTCCGGGCGGGAGTGTACCACAGCGAGATAGCGCTTGCCAAAGCCGCCGGCGCGCACCTGCTCCGACAGAAGCGAGGCCGCGCGGCGGCTCAGGGCGTACACCATCACGCCGCCGACCACGCGGTCGAGCCGATGGACGCTGCGCACGCGCCGCTCCGCGCCAAGCTCCGCGGCGAGGAGAGACGGCATCCCGCCCGGCTCGTCAGTGGAGAGCACCCCGGCGGGCTTGACGCACACGGCTATGCTGTTGTCGCGGTAGAGTATGTCCATTGTCTTAATTTTCCTTAAAAAGTTGTCAATTCAATTCGGGTTTGCTATAATGCCGTTATTGTATCACAAATTGCCGGATTCAAAAAGGGAAAATATCATGTACAGAATTTTTATCGTCGAGGACGACCCCGTTATCGCCGGGGCGATGAAGCAAAGCCTTGAAACCTGGGGCTGGGAGGCGCGCTGCGCGGACGATTTTTCCGCGGTGCTGGCACAGTTTGCCGCGTTTGACCCGCAGCTGGTGCTCATGGATATCTCCCTGCCGTTTTATAACGGCTGCTACTGGTGCGCGGAGATACGGAAAATCTCGCGCGTTCCGGTCATCTTCATCTCCTCGCACTCGGATGACATGAACATCGTCATGGCCATGGACATGGGCGGGGACGACTTCATCGCCAAGCCCTTCGACCTGTCCGTGCTCACGGCGAAGGTGCGCGCCATGCTGCGCCGCACCTACGATTTCGCGGGGAGCGGACAGCTCATCGAGTGCGCGGGGGCGGTGCTCAATGTCTCCGACGGCTCGCTCAGCTACGGCGGGGAGCGCGTCGAGCTGACGAAAAACGAGCACAGGATCCTGCAGCTGCTGATGGAAAACCGGGGGCGGATCGTCAGCCGGGACGCCATCATGACCCAGCTGTGGCAGTCGGACAGCTTCGTGGACGAAAACACGCTCACCGTTAACGTCACGCGCCTGCGAAAAAAGCTCGGGAACGCGGGGCTCCAGGACTTTATCCGCACCCGGAAGGGCGAGGGGTATATAATTGAGTGAGAGATGAGACTGCTTTTACTTTACCTGAAAAGGCATTTTAAAATAATCCTGATGCTGCTGTGCTTCGGCGGCATTTTCGCGGGGGTGTTTTCGCTCTACTCGCTGCCGATGGAGGCGGTGGGCTACTCGCTGGCGCTGTGCGCGGCGGTGGGGTTGGTGCTGCTTGTTGCGGGCTTTATTATGCACCTGCGGCGGCACAGGCGGCTGAGCCAGATGCGGGAGACAGTCATGCTGTCGCTGGACGGACTGCCTGAGCCTTCCGGGGTGCTGGAGGAGGATTATCAGGAGCTTCTGCGCATTCTGCGCGGGAACGCCGCGCGCTTGAAAACCGAGGGCGAGAGCAGCCGGCGCGATGCCGCGGATTACTACACGCTTTGGGTGCATCAGGTGAAGACGCCTATTTCCGCGATGCGCCTGCTCTTGCAGTCGCCGGAACCGGATGCCGGGCAGCTTGAGGCGGAGCTTTTCCAGATTGAGCAGTACGTGGGCATGGCGCTGTCGTACCAGCGGCTGGACGGCGGCGCGAGCGACTACCTCTTCCGCGAGTGCGACGTGGACGAGGTCGTCCGCGCCTGCCTGCGGCGCTTCGCGCGGCTTTTTATTCTGCGGCGGATTTCGCTGGACTTCTCCGGCACGGGACTGCGGGCGGTGACGGACGAGAAGTGGCTGGATTTTGTGATCGGCCATCTGCTGTCGAACGCGCTGAAGTACACGCCGCCGGGCGGGCGGATTCGCATTTACGGCGAGCTGGAGACACTGTGCATCTCCGACAACGGTATCGGCATACGCGAGGAGGATCTGCCGCGCGTGTTTGAAAAGGGATTCACCGGCTACAACGGGCGCGAGGACAAGAAATCTACCGGCATCGGGCTTTACCTGTGCCGGAGGGCGTGCGCTAACCTCGGGCACGGCATAAGCATTGCCTCCCGGCCCGGCAAGGGCACCACGGTGAGGCTGGATCTGAGTACCTATGCCGGGATAATCGAGTAAAATGTCGAAACTAATACTAATTTCAAATTAAATTCTTTAATTTGAAATTCCGCGTGCTGCGCACGC
>JAMPGF010000091.1 GCA_023664105.1 Butyricicoccus sp.
GCCAGCGCCACAGCCGCGCCCGCGCCTGACCCGCGGACAGACACGGGCAGCGCCCACCACGATGAGCAGCACCACGCCGACGCCGGAGGCCAGAGCTTCCCCGGCGCGGACGTGAAGCGCATCGAGCTGGAGATAAACCGCGCGGACGTGGTTTTCTCCCCCTCGCCCGACGGGAACGTGTACGTCTACTCCGACAGCCCGGACGACTTCCGCGTCTCCTTGGACAAAAACGGCAGGCTCACGGTGGAGAGCCGCGACAAGAACACGCTCGTGCTCTTCGGCGCGGCCGGGGAGAAGCCCGTGCTGACCGTAACGCTTCCGGCGGAGCTGGGCTGCGCGCTGGACGCGGAGGTCTCCATGGGCAGCATACAGCTTGAAAATCTGAGCCTCGGCCAGGTCGAGCTGGACACGGACATGGGCGACGTGTACGTCTACGGCCTGGCCTGCCTGTCGGCGGAGCTTGGCTCGGACTGCGGCAGCGTGCAGGCGAACAGCGTCACAAGCTCCGGCGGCCTGAGCGCGGACGCGGACATGGGCGACGTGAGCGTGGAAAACTGCCGCGCGGCGGGGGAGCTGGACGCGGACAGCAGCTGCGGCAAGGTGTTCGTCAGCGCCTGCTCCGCCGCGGACGCGGAGATAAGCGCCGAGCTGGGCGACGTGACGGTCTGGGAGCTGGACTGCCAGCGCAGCATCGGCATCGACTGCGACTGCGGCGCGATGGAGTTCAAGGGCCTGCGCGCCCGGAGCATCGAGCTGGAAAACGACATGGGCAGCATTGAAGGCCGCCTGCCCGGCAGCATCACCGACTACAGCATAGAATCCGGCGTCGACATGGGCAGCAACAGCCTGCCGAAGAGCTTTTCCTCCGGCGGGAGCATAAGGCTCAAGGCCTATGCCGACTGCGGGAGTATTGATATTGTGTTTGAAGATGATTGAGTTTTTCGCCCCCCGCGGGGACGGCGAGCGCAGGTATTTCGGCCCTGCGGGGCCGACTTGCTTTTGTCATCAGCGACAAAAGTAAGCAAAAACGACGCTTGCACCCGGACACGCTCTCCGGGGGATCCAACGGGGGCACAGCCCCCTTGGCCGGGAGGGGATGGGGGATTCCAAAGGGGGGAAGGGGGCCGTTCGGAAGGCCCCCTTCCCCCCTTTGGTGCGCCTTTGCTTACTTTCCCCGCATGGGGAAAGTAAGTCGGCCCGGAGGCCGAAACATTCCCTCAAATCCGGTTCTCCTCGAGCCATCCCGCGATAGCGCCGCCGACGGCGCCGACGCAGCCCTCGTCATAGGGCAGGCGCATTCCCGCCGAGGCGACCAGCTGCTCAAATGTTTCCGTCCCGCCCGCGTCCACGAACGTCAGATACCGCCTCCATGCCTCGTCCCTGTCCGCCATAGCCGCCAGCCAGAACTGGAAGGCCACGGTCTGCGCCATACAGTAGTCGATGTAGTAGAACGGGTCGAGATAGATATGCAGCTGTCTCTGCCACAGCGCGCCCCGCGCGTAAAAGGGCAGTCCGTCATAGTCCATCCAGGGCCGGTATTTTGCCTCAAGCCCCAGCCAAAGCTGATTGCGCTCGGCCGGCGTCATAGCCGGGTTTTCGTACACCTGGTGCTGGAACTCGTCGACCATGCAGCCGTAGGGGAGGAAGGTCAGCGCGTCCTCGCAGTGGCCGAGCGCGTACTTTTTCGTCAGCGGCCCGAAAAACTTCTCGTGCCAGGGCTCGGTCAAAAACTCCATGGACATGGAGTGCACCTCGCAGGACTCCGCGCCGGGGCTGACCAGCTCGCTGATATACCCCTGCCGCGCCGCGCGGAAATATGCGAAGGCGTGTCCCGCCTCGTGCGTGAGCACGTCCACGTCGCCGCTGGTTCCGTTGAAGTTGGAGAAGATAAACGGCGCCTTGTACGCCGGCAGGTCCGTGCAGTAGCCGCCCGGGGCCTTGCCGGGCTTGCTGAGCACATCCAGCAGCCCGCCGCCGTAGAGGAATCCGGCGAACTCGTCCGTCTCCGGGCTCAGCTCGCGGTACATCTCCCGCCCCGCCGCCAGAATATCGTCGCTCGAGCCCTGGGGCGCGGCGTTGCCGTCGGGAAAGCGCATAACGTCGTCGTAGAGCCTGAGCTTGTCCACACCAAGGCGCTTTTCCTGCTCGCGCTTGACCTTCGCCGCGATAGGCACCAGATCCTGCGCGATCTGCTCGCGGAAGGCCGCGACCTGCTCCGGCCCGTAGCAGTTTCGCCCCATGCGGTCGTAGCCGAGCGGGATGAAGCTGTCGTACCCCATCGCGCGTCCCTGCGCGTCGCGGCACTTGACCAGCTTATCGTAGAGCCCGTCGAGCTTCTCGCGCTGAGCGTCAAACCAGCGCCCCTCGGTTTCGTAGGCGGCGCGGCGCACCGCGCGGTCGGTGCTCTGCTTGAACGGCCCCAGCTTCGGCAGCGGGATTTTTTCGCCCTGCCATTCCACCATAGCCGAGGCGTAGAGCTTGTTGTATTCGCTTGCCAGCCGGTTTTCCTCCTGCATCAGCTCCATGATATCCGGCGACATGGCGCGCACGCTGATTTCCAGGTTCTTGAACAGCAGAGCGCCCAGCTCCTTCTCCAGCTCCGCGCGAAAGGGCGAGGCCAGCAGCGCCAGATCGATCCGCCGCCCCAGCTCCTGAACCTCGGGGCCGATCTCGTCGATATAGTCGTTCTCCGCGTCGTAAAACTCATCCCGCGTGTCGATGGTGTGCCGGATGTTTGCCAGCGAAAACGCGGTCGCTATACCCTTGCCGTATTCGTCGTACTCCCGGTAAGCGGCGATCTGCCCGTCGGCGGAAGCGGCGTTTTCGATACGGCTGAGAATTTTGGCGGAAAACTCGCGGATCTCCTCAATTCGCGGCCTTTCGTAAGGCATCTCGGAAAATTTCATAGTGCTCCTCCTTGGAAATGTCAATAATAAGATCACTATACCATATCGTGCCTCATATTTCCAGTAAAATTCCCCCAAAGCCCTTTACTTTTCCCCTGACGTTGTGTTATCATTTATGCTTGTGCAAAAGGAAATATGAGGTGAGAACGTGACAGATCTGCAAAAGGAAATTGAAAGGCGCCGCACCTTCGCGATAATCTCGCACCCCGACGCGGGCAAGACGACGCTGACGGAAAAGCTCCTGCTCTACGGCGGGGCGATACAGCTGGCCGGCTCGGTAAAGGGCAAGGCCACCGCGCGCCACGCGGTGTCGGACTGGATGGAGCTGGAAAAGCAGCGCGGCATCTCCATAACCTCCTCGGTCATGCAGTTTGAGTACAACGGCCGCTGCATCAACATTTTGGATACCCCCGGACACCAGGACTTCTCCGAGGACACCTACCGCACGCTCATGGCGGCGGACAGCGCCGTCATGGTCATCGACGGCGCGAAGGGCATCGAGCCGCAGACGCGAAAGCTTTTCAAAATCTGCGCCATGCGCCACATCCCCATATTCACCTTCATCAACAAGCTCGACCGCGACGCGCGAAGCCCCTACGAGCTGATGGAGGAGCTTGAAAACGAGTTCGGCATCCTCACCTACCCCATGAACTGGCCCATCGGCTCGGGCCGCGAGTTCAAGGGCGTGTACGACCGGCAGAAGGGCGAAATCCTCGCCTACAGCGAGAGCCACAAGGGCCAGTACCGCATCCAGGCCATCGAGTGCCGCCTTGGCGAGACGGAAAAGCTCGACGGGCTCATTGGAGCCAGGCTACGCGAGACTCTGGTCGAGGATATCGAGCTTCTCGACGGGGCCAGCAGCGAGTTTGACCTTGCCGAGGTGCGCGCGGGGCGTCTCAGCCCGGTGTTTTTCGGCTCGGCGCTGATGAACTTCGGCGTGGAGCAGTTTCTCAACAGCTTCCTCGAACTGACCACCTCCCCGTTGGCGCGCGAGACGGCGGAGGACATAGTCGACCCCTTTGACGAGCGGTTTTCCGCTTTCGTGTTTAAGATCCAGGCCAACATGAACAGGGCCCACCGCGACCGCATCGCCTTCATGCGCATCTGCTCGGGCAAATTTGAGCGCGGCGAGGAATACCTGCATGTCCAGGGCGGCAAGGCGCTGAAGCTTGCCCAGCCCCAGCAGCTCATGGCCCAGGAGCGGGAGATAATCGACACCGCCTACGCCGGGGACATAATCGGCGTGTTCGACCCCGGCATTTTCTCCATCGGCGACACGGTCTGCGACAAGGACCTGCACGTCTGCTTTGACGGCATCCCCACCTTCGCGCCCGAGCACTTCGCGGCGGTGGAGCGCGTAGACACGATGAAGCGCAAGCAGTTTGAAAAGGGCATGACCCAGATCGCCCAGGAGGGCGCAATCCAGATGTTCCACGAGCCATTTACCGGCGTGGAAGAAGTTATAGTCGGCGTCGTGGGCGTGCTGCAATTCGAGGTGCTGGAATACCGCCTGAAAACCGAGTACGGCGTAGACGTGCGCCGCCGCGCCCTGCCGTATGAGCAGATACGGTGGATAGTAGGCGACACGGACCCGAACAGCCTAAACCTCACCAGCGACACCCGCTGGGTACAGGATTTCAAGGGCAACGACCTTCTCCTGTTCCCCGCCGAATGGTGCGTCCGCTGGGCCGAGAGCAAGAACCCGGATTTGGTGCTCCGCGAGTTCAGCGAGAATAAGAGCATATCGCGAAATTAGGCGTGTGCAGCTTGCGCGGCAGATATTGTGCCGGGCAAGGCGCGTCGGTTTTTTAATGAGACGGCACGCCGCGCAAAGCGCGGCGTGAGCGTGCGCAGCACGCGGAATTTCAAATTAACTAATTTAATTTGAAATTAGTATAAAAAGCCCCAAGAGCTTTTTATCAGGGCTTAGTATAAGTAACAAATAAAAGCATCAGGCCCCACGGCGTCGCCGCGGGGCCTGATGCTTTTATCGTATTACTGCTTCACATGCGTTCTCAGATAATCCGCCCACTGCGGGTACTTCTCCGGCTTGAGGTGGATGCCGTCCGTGGACTCCTCCGCCGGCAAAAATCCGTCCTCGCCCGCGAGCGCCTGGCACAAATCGACGTAATAGCACTCCTTCTCCTGCGCCAGCGTGTAGAGCGCCTCGTTGTAAATTTCAATGCGCTCCATGTTGAACACATCCTTGTAACCCGAGCGCACCTCCGTGATGGGGCTGAGCGACATGATGTAGATGTCCGCGCCCGGCTCGGCCTCCATGATCCGGTCGAGCATCGCGCCGTACAGCTGGGAGAAATAGTCCGGATCAAGGCCGATCTCGTTGATGCCGAGCAGTATGTAAATCTTCGCATACTGCTTCTCGGTCAGCGCCGCCATAAGCGTGGCCTTGGCCCCGCTTTCCAGCCAGCAGTTTCGCGTCGTGTCCACGTTCACCACCGACGCGCTCGTCGCGGCGAAGAAGCTGCCCTGGCTCAGCCCGCCGTAGCGGTGCAGCCCGTCCACGAGAGAGTTGCCTAAAAATGCCGCGTCCGCGAAGAACTCATCGCCGACCGCCTCGCACCCGGCCAGATCAGGCCCGGTGTAACCGTCCACCGGCTCGCTTTCCTCCGCTTCCGAGCCCTCGTCCCCGTCCTCCGGTTCCGTTTCGTCTGCCGGCGCCCCGGCCTCGTCCTGTGCCGGGCCTGTAGTGTCAAGCGCCGCCGGTTCAACTGCCACGGCGTCAACCGCCGCCGGTTCAACCGAAATCTCGGGGACCTGCTCCGCAATAACGCCCTCGTCCGCCGGTTTCTGGGAATTTGCCTGACAGCCGCATCCCAAAACGCAGAGCGCGGCGAGGGAGATAATGCCGATAAATATGAAAAATCGTCCGTTCATCAGTACGCTACCTGCTCAGAAAGAATTTGCCTGAATGGTACACCCGGTACATTATAGCCCGGCGAAAAGAATTGCGCAAGGGCAAAGCATAAATTTCCGTGCTTTATTTTTCGCCCCGCGGCGTCACAAACCGCCGCAGCAGCGGATACATCACCACGCCCACCAGCGTGCCGAACAGCACCCCGGCGACGACGTCCGAGGGGTAATGCACCCCCACATAGATGCGGCTTATCGCGATGAGCGCCGCCGGAAGATAGGCCCAGGCGCCCTTTTTCCCAAAAAGCCGCGTGAGCATGTACGCGCAGGTGAAGCTGGACGCGGAGTGCCCCGAGGGAAAGCTTGTCGAGCTCTCCTGCGCCACGAGCAGCTCAAGCTGTGAAATAATCAGATACGGCCTCGGCCTGAGCACCAATTTTTTTATCACCAGATCGCACAGCACATACTCCGTTGCCAGCGCGCCGAGCATAACCGCCCCGCGCCTGCGTGTGCGCGCGAAAACAAGCAGCAGAACGCCCAGCACGATCCATCCGATCCCCGCGTCGCCGACGCGGCTGAAAAGCCGCATGATAAACGTGAGCGCCGGAGTGCGTATATTGTCCTGCACAAACAGCAAAATTGCCTCGTCAAGGGCATCTATCCACGAAAACAAATTTATCCCCTCATTTCCTCATAAAACTCCGTAATTTTTCTTTTATCCGCGCAGACCTTGTCAATGCCCTGTATGTATTCCAGCGGATACTTCGGCGCGAAAAAGCGCTCGATCCGCCCGCCGGGGGCGACCAGCTTTGTTGACGCGCCGCCGCCCATGGCGAGGATGGAACACAGCTCCTCCATGATGCAGATGTTGTAAAGGCTGTCGTAGCCCCGTTTCGCCCAGCCGACGTTTTCAAAGCCTCCTGACATGAACTTCTGCCTGTAGAGGTAGTACGGCGCGAAACCTGCCCCGCGAAGCCCGCTCTCCGCCGCGTCCAGCATCTCGCCCACCTGCCGCGCCGTCGGCAGCGACGTGCCCTCAAGCGTGATGCGCGAACCCTTTTTCAGCGCGAGCGTGTGCACCGTCACGTTCTCCGGCTCCAGCTCCAGCACCTGCCCGAGCGTATACCGGAACCCCTCCGGCGTGTCCTCCGGCAGCCCGGCGATAAGGTCCATGTTCACCGCGAAGCCCCCGCACGCGCGCACCAGCGCAAGCGCGTCGCGCACGTCCTGTGCCGAGTGCCGCCGCCCGATGGCGCGGAGCACATCGTCGGACATGGTCTGCGGGTTGACGCTTATGCGCGTAACGTCGTGGGCGCGCAGCACGTCCAGCTTTTCCGCCGTGATGGTGTCGGGCCTTCCTGCCTCCACGGTAAACTCCCGCAGCCCGGAGAGGTCGAAGCTGTTCTCCAGCGCCGCGCACAGGCGGTCGAGCTGCCCAACCGACAGCGTTGTGGGCGTGCCGCCGCCGAAGTAGACGGACACGGGCCTGAGCCTGTTTTCCGCCGCGGCGCGCCCCGTGGCCTCCACGTCGCGCAGCAGCGCGTCAAAAAAAGGCTCGATGAGCCCCATGCTCTTCTCAACCGCCTGACTGACGAAGCTGCAATAGGCGCAGCGCGTGGGGCAGAAGGGGATACCCACGTACAGGCAGACATCGTTGCCCTGGAGCGAGGCCGACGCGGCAAGCCCGGCGTGGGCAGTGTCCAGGCAAAGCCGCGTGCGCTCGGGGGAGGCGTCATAAAGCCGCATGAACTCCCGCATGGCGGCGGCGTCGCTCCTGCCCGCATCCAGCAGGCGGCTCATCAGCTTTCCGGGCCGAATCCCCGACAGTGCGCCCCAAACCGGCTTTTCCCCCAGCGCAAGCACCCCCGCGCGGTAGAAGCTGAGCTTGATCATCCTCTGCTCAAGCCGCTTTTGCGTCAGCTCGTCGGTATACCTCGCGCGCCCGGCGGCGGCCCGTCCGGCAAACACCCCGCCGCCCCGGAAAATCCGGCACACGGCGGTGTCCCTTGCCCTGCCGCGGTAAAGCCTTATTTCCGCCCTGTCCCCGCCGGACGGCGCGTCCGGGTAGACGGGCCGCTCGTCAGGAAAGAGCATGAGCATGATCTGCTCCACGGCGTATTTGCAGTCATTGTCAAAAAGAAAAAGCTCCATAGCATTCTCCAAAATCGGAATGCAACTATTGTACAGTAAAAAATGCCTTATGGCAAGAAAAAACCGGACAAAACGCGCCAGGCCTGGACAAGCATCCCCACAAAAATCCGGCGCCGCATACGCGGCCCCGGATATTATCATGCCTGCACGTCCACGCTGCCGCCCGCCGCCGCCCCGGCGTCCGGCGCGGCCTGTGCGGCGTATTCGCG
>JAMPGF010000092.1 GCA_023664105.1 Butyricicoccus sp.
GCCGCAGCCCCCCTTGGCCGAAGGGGATGGGGGTGTCCAGAGGGGGAAGGGGGCTTCGGCGCCCCCTTCCCCCTTTGGTGTGCTTTTGCTTACTTTCTCCACAAGGGGAAAGTAAGTCGGCCCGGAGGCCGAAAAACCTGCTCCCGTAAAAAAATTTTAAATTTCTAAAACTTTGTTGCATATTTTGCTGCGACAAAACGGCCTTGTGGGCGTATGGGTAGAAAGAGGTTTTTATTCCATCATGCCCAGCTCGTCAAGGTTGCTCTCAAAGGCGGGGATGAAGTGCTCCATGAAATATTTTACCTCCGGCAGGGGGCTGTTTTCAAGCTTTTCCCGAGTGCTCGCCTCGGCGGAGAGGAACTCAAGATTGCCCGCCTTGCGCTCCTCGATGCACTTGATGTAGGCCGAGAGCTTGTCCGCCGCCTTTACCAGCTCATAGCGCTCCGGGTCGGACTCGGCGGTGAAAAGGGAGCGGTATTCCGCGCGAAGCCCGGACGGCAGGGTTTTCAGAAGCTTTTCAGCAGCGGCGTGCTCCACCTCGCCGTAGGCCGAGCGGAGGCCGCGGCTGTGGTACTTTATCGGCGTGGGCAGGTCGCCCGTGAGGATCTCCGACGCGTCGTGGTACAGCGCGATGGCCGCAAGCTCGTTTACGTCGCACTCGCGACGGAATATGTCCCGGCGGATGAGGCCCAGCGCGTGGGCGATGACCGCGGTCATGTGGCTGTGCTCCTGGATGTTTTCGGGTACGCTGTTTCGCATGAGGCTCCAGCGCGTGATGTAGCGCATGCGGCTGATGAGAGCGAAAAAGTTGTGGCTCATGTTATCCCTCCGTTTTCACAAGGCTGCCGCGCCGCCAGCGGCCCGTAGAGAAGCGCAGCACCGCCACCAGCAGCGCCAGCGCCCAGCCGATGGCGTTGCACTGCCAGCAGGAGGCGTAGCCCATGTGCAGATAATAGACCATGCCGTAAGCGCCCAGGACCCTGCCGAGCAGCGCGCTCATAGCCGCCATGAGGGCGCCGTTGGGGTCGCCGCAGCCCTGGGCCAGGCCGTTGAAGGGCATGTAGGCCGCGAAAAGGGGATAGATAAGCGCCATGAAGCGCAGAAACTCCACCGACTGGGCAAGGCGCTCCCCCTCCACGCCGAACAGGCGCGACAGCGGCGCGGCAAGCGCGTATATCGCCACCGCCATGACCGCGACAAGCGCCTCGTCCATTATCAGCGTGGCGATAAGCCCGCGCTTTACCCGCTCGGGCTCTCCCGCGCCGATGTTCTGGCCCGCGAAGGCGGATATTCCGGCGAAAAAGCCCATGATGGGCACGCCCATGTAGTGGTCAAAGCGGATGCCCACGGTGAAGGCCGCCATGGTGACGGGGCCGAAGCTGTTGACAAGGCGCTGCAAAAGCAGCGCGCCGGAGGAGACGATCACCTGCTGGATCGAGGTGGGTATGCCCATTTTCAGGCAGAGGAGGAATTTCTCCCGGTCGAAAACAAACTGGGGCAGCGTGAAGCGCAGATAGTCGTAGCGCCGGAACATGTAGAAAAAGCTGACGAGCGCGCAGACGATCTGGGCGATGACCGTGGCCCACGCCGCGCCCGCCACGCCCCAGTGGAAAACGCAGACGAAAAGCAGGTCCAGCACCGTGTTGATGAGCGTGGACACCAGCAGGAAGTACAGCGTGGCGCGGCTGTCGCCCACGCTGCGGAGTATGGCGGCGACGGCGTTGTAGATAAACTGGAAGAGCAGGCCCAGCGAGTAGATGCGGAAATACACCGTGGCGGGGTCGTTTATCTCCGGCTCGACGATGCGAAGGACATCGTCCATGATAAAGCCGGAGCTGTAAAAGCCCAGCGCGGAGAAAAACACGCCCAGCACGAAGAGCATGATAAGCGCCGTGGACGCCGTGCGGCGCAGCTCCTCGCGCTTGCGCGCGCCGAAGAGCTGGGCGACGACGATGCCGCTGCCGTTGGACATGCCCAGCGCCAGCGCGATGAAGAAAAAGGCCAGCGTGCCGCAGCTTCCGACCGCGGAGAGCGCGTCGGAGGAGATGAAGTTGCCGACGACGATGCCGTCGACCGTGTTGTAAAGCTGCTGGAGCAGCTGGCCCGCCATGATGGGCAGGGAGAACAGCAGGATCGTTTTCCACTCGCTGCCCTCGGTAAGTCTCTTATCCATAAAAATTCTTTCTTTCTTATGTGATTCTTTTGAACTGTTTGTCCAATTCTTTACGGGTTAATTTCACGCTCACGGGGCGGCCGTGGGGGCAGTAGCGCACCTCGCCGGAGAGGACTTTTTCCGCTATGATGCGACGCTCGCTCTCGTCTGTGCGCCAGCCGGCTTTTATCGCGGCCTTGCAGGCGATGGTGTGCAGCAGCGCGTCGCGCCGCCCGTCAAGGCCGTGGCCCCGGCGGAGCTTTTCGCACAGCTCCTCCAAAAGCGCGCGCTCGTCCCCGTCAGTGTCGGCGGGTACGGCGCGGATTATTACGCTGTCCTGCCCGTAGGGCTCGATCTCAAACCCCGCCTGGCTCAGAAGCGGGAGGTTGTCCAGGATGAGCTCCACGTCCCCCGCGCCGGGGGAGAAGGTCACGGGCACCATCAGGGTCTGGCTCATCAGCTCGCCGGGGCGGCGCTTGAGAGCGTCGAATATCATGCGCTCGTGCGCGGCGTGCTTGTCAATGAGCAGCAGCTCCTCGCCCGACTCGACGATTATGTAGGTGTTCATCGCCTCGCCGATCACGCGGAAGTCAGGGATCAGGGGCTCGTCCGCCGGCTCGGGTTCGGGTATGGGCGGCGTGGGAACGGGCGGCGGCGCGGGAACGGAAGGCGGCGCGGGAACAGGCGGGGGCGCGGGGACGGCGGGGGGGCGGGGATAGGCGCTATCGCCGCTTTGGCGCAGGGTCATGCGCATGTTTTCGTTCGGCGTGCCCGAGCCGCGCGGGTAGGAGGCTCCCTTTCTTGCGGGCGCGGAGGCAAGGGCGCGGAACTGCTCCGCGCTCATGGATCTGTAGAAGTCCGGCTTGGGATCGGGTTTGGGTTTAGCCTCGGGCGCGGGGGTGAGGCGGATCTCGGCGGTGGAGCGCTCGAGCCCAAGGGCCGAGCGCACGGCGGCGTACACCGCGTCGAAAACCAGCTTTTCATCGGTGAACTTGACCTCGGTCTTGGCGGGGTGGACGTTTACGTCCACGCGGGCGAAGGGAAGCTCGATGTACAGCACGCAGCCGGGGAAGCGGCCGGTGAGGAGGGTGTTTTTGTAGGCCTGCTCGAGCGCGGCCTGGATGGACGTGCTCTTGAAGGAGCGGCCGTTTATGAAGAAAAACTGCATGGCGCGGCTGCCGCGCCCGGCGTGGGGCGCCGTTACGCAGCCGTGGACGCGCACACCGCCGTTTTCGCCGGAGCAGTCGAGCATGTTCATGGCGTTTTCGCGGCCCAGCAGGGTGTACACCGCGCTTTTGAGCACGCCGTCGCCGGGGGTGAAGAAAACCTCCTGCCCGTCGCGGATCAGGCGTACGGAGACCTCCGGGCGGCCCAGCGCGCAGCGCAGGGCCATCGCCGCGCAGGCGCTGCCCTCGGCCCTGTCGCTTTTCATGAATTTCTGGCGCGCGGGGGTGTTGTGGAACAGGGCGCGCACGCTCATCACTGTGCCCTCGGGGCAGCCGGAGGGGCCCATCTCGTCAATTTCCCCGGCGGTGAGGAGTACGCGGGTGCCGGTGCCGGAGCCGCGCTCGCGGGTCAGCAGCTCCACGCGGGAAACGGCGGAGATGGCGGCCAGCGCCTCGCCGCGAAAGCCGAGGGTGGAGATGCTCTCCAGGTCGCGCTCGCCGCGGAGCTTGCTGGTCGCGTGGCGCTGGAAGGCGATGCCCGCGTCGTCGGGGGACATGCCGCGGCCGTCGTCGGTCACGCGGATGAGGCTCATGCCGCCGCCATTTATCTCGACGGTGATATTGTGCGCACCGGCGTCGATCGAGTTTTCCACAAGCTCTTTGACCACCGAGGCCGGGCGCTCGACCACCTCGCCGGCGGCGATCATGTCGGCAACGTGGGGGGAGAGTATGTTTATAACGGACATTTTCTGTTTCTCCGTTTCTTTTTCTTTTTTCTATTATAGTACAAATCCGTTGAAAAGGCTACGAGAAAATGATATAATTTATTTTCCTAAATAAATATTTCAGAAAGATTCGATAAATATGAGTTATAAAAGACAGGAGATACCCCAGGAGGAGATAGCGCGGCAGCTTGAGGTCTGCGCGCGGATTCGGGACGGCTTTGCCGGGCGGCGGGTGCTGGCGATGGTGGATACCTACGGCTGCCAGCAGAACGAGTCCGACAGCGAAAACATTCGCGGTTATCTGCGGGAGATGGGCTGCGATTTTACCGACGATGAGTTTCAGGCGGACATCATCGTCGTCAACACCTGCGCGGTGCGCGAGCACGCGGAGATGCGCATTCTCGGCAACGTCGGCGCGCTCAACCACACGAAAAAGGCTAAGCCGGGGCAGATCATTGCCCTTTGCGGCTGCATGGTGCAGCAGGAGCATATGACGGAGCGGGTGAAGAAGTCCTACCCCATCGTAAATCTCGTCTTCGGGCCGCACGAGCTCTGGCGCTTTCCGGAGCTGCTGGAGAGGGTGATGACAGGGAAAAAGCGCGTTTTTGCCACGGAGGCCAGCGACGGCACGGTCAGCGAGGGCGTGCCGAGAGCGCGGGACGGCGCGCTCAAGGGCTGGCTGTCGGTTATGTACGGCTGCAACAATTTCTGCACCTACTGCGTGGTGCCCTATGTGCGCGGGCGCGAGCGTTCACGAAGGCCGGAGGATATTGCCGCCGAGGCGAGGGAGCTTGTTGAAAACGGCTGCCGGGATATTACGCTGCTGGGGCAGAATGTCAACAGCTACGGACGCGACCTTGACGCGGGGGTCGATTTTGCCGACCTTATTCGGATGATTAACGATATTCCGGGGGATTTTCTCATCCGCTTTATGACAAGCCATCCGAAGGACGCGACGGAGAAGCTTTTTAAAACCATGGCCGAGTGCGAAAAGTGCGCGCGGCAGCTGCATCTGCCCGTGCAGGCGGGGAACGACCGGGTGCTGCGGGCCATGAACCGGGGGTATTCCGCAGGGCAGTACATGGAAAAGGTGGAGCTGGCGCGGCGGTATATGCCGGAGCTGGTGCTGACTACCGACATTATTGTCGGCTTTCCGGGGGAGACGGATGAGGAGTTTGCCGATACGCTGGAGCTTGTGCGCCGGGTGAGGTATGACGCGATGTTTACGTTTATCTACTCGCCGCGCGTCGGCACTCCGGCGGCGGCGCTGCCGGACCCCATGTCACGGCAGCATAAGCAGAGGAATTTTGACCGGCTGCTGGAGCTGTCCAACGCCATTTCGATGGAAAAGCATGAGGAGTACGTCGGCAAAACCGTGCGGGTGCTCGTCGACGGGGAGAACGGGGACAGGGAGTATCCGCTGACAAGCCGCACCAACGGCGGAAGGCTCGTCCACCTGCGCGGCGGGCGGGAGCTTGTCGGGCGGTTCGTGGATGTGAAAATTGAGAAAGCGGCCACCTGGGCGCTTTTCGGAAGTCTTGCGGAGGGATAAGCATGGCGGAAGTTACGCCGATGAAGGCACAGTATAACCAGATAAAATCCGAGTACAGCGACTGCCTGCTGTTTTTCCGGCTGGGCGATTTTTATGAGATGTTCGACGACGACGCGGTTCTCGCGTCGAAGGAGCTCGACCTGGCGCTGACTACGCGCGACCGCGGCAAGCCCGTCGAGGAGCAGACGCCCATGTGCGGCGTGCCGTATCACAGCGCGGAAGCGTACATAGGCAGGCTAATCGCAAAGGGCTACAAAATCGCAATTTGCGAGCAGCTGGAGGACCCGGCGCTGGCGAAGGGGATTGTCACGCGCGACGTTATACGCGTGATTACTCCCGGCACCGTGACGGAGACGAGTATGCTCGACGACTCGCGGAGCAACTATATCTGCTCGGTCTGCCTGGACGAGGACGGGCCCGCGGGGGCGGTCTGCTTTGCCGAGGTGTCGACGGGGGAGATCTGCGTCTCCGGTTTTTCGGAGGACGCGCCGGGGCACATCATAAACGAGCTGGGGCGCTTTGCACCCCGCGAGGCCGTGCTCAGCGCGCTGGCCGAGCAGGACAGGCAGCTTCACGCCTTCATCACCGGCAGGCTGGAGGCTATGCCGGAGCATGAGCCGGACGCCTTCGACTACGGCGAGTGCGCCGCGCGGCTGTGCCGGCATTTTGACGTGCCGGACGTGACCGCGCTGGGCTTCGCCGGGCCGGAGGCCGGGTGCGCTGTGCGCGCGGCGGGGGCGCTGCTGGGATATATCGAAAAAACGCAGAAGTTTGACCTGTCGCACATTAACCGGCTTGAGGTGCTCTCCGGCGAGCAGTATATGGAGCTGGACTACACTGCCATGCGGAGCCTTGAGCTGACGCAGAGCCTGCGCACAGGCGAGAAGAAGGGAAGCCTTCTCTGGGTGCTGGACAAGACGAAAACGCCCATGGGCGCGCGGCTGCTGCGCGCCTGGGTCGAGCGGCCGCTGCTGGGCATCGCGCCGATTAAAAACCGCCTGGCCGCCGTAAACGAGCTTTACGGCGACACCGTGCTTCGCGGCGAGCTGACGCTGACGCTGCGGGATATTGGCGACATGCGCCGGCTCGCGGGCAAGGCGGTGTACGGCACGGCGAACGGGCGCGACCTCAAGGCTTTGGGGGCTTACTGCGCGCTGCTGCCGCGGCTGTGCGCGCTGCTCTCGGGCGCGGAGGCGCGGCCGCTGCGCCGCTGTGCGGAGATGGACACGCTGCCTGATATCGCCGCCTCGCTCGCCGGGGCAATACACGAAAGCCCGCCCTTTTCCGTGCGCGAGGGGGGTATCTTCGCCGACGGCTGGAATGAGGAAATCGACCGGCTGCGCGCCGTGAGGGACCACGGCGCGGAGATGGTGCACGCGCTCGAGGAGCGCGAGCGCGAGCGCACGGGGATAAAAAAGCTCAAAACCGGCTACAACAAGGTTTTCGGCTACTACATCGATGTGCCGCGCTCGGCGGGCGACGCACCGCTGCCGCCGGAGTATATCCGAAAGCAGACGCTGGCGAACAACGAGCGGTATTTTACCCCCGAGCTCAAGGAGCTGGAAAACACCCTGCTCACGGCGGGGGACAGGCTCTGCCAGCTTGAGTATGAGCTTTTCAACGAGCTTCGCGAGAGCGTCGCGGCACAAATTGAGCGGATTCAGGCCGCCGCCGACCGCGTCGCGGAGCTGGACTGCCTGTGCTCGCTCTCCGAGGTCGCGGTGAAGAATAATTACTGCATGCCAGAGGTGGACCTGGGGCGCACGCTGAGCATTTCCGAGGGGCGGCACCCCGTGGTGGAGCGGATGCAGAAGGACGCGCTCTTCGTGCCGAACGACACCTGGCTCGACGACGGGGACAGCACGCTTGCCATTGTCACGGGGCCGAATATGGCGGGTAAATCGACCTATATGCGCCAGACGGCGCTCATCGCGCTTATGGCGCAGATGGGCTCCTTCGTGCCCGCGAAAAGCGCGCGCGTGGGGCTTATCGACCGGGTTTTCACGCGCATCGGAGCCAGCGACGATTTGTCCGCCGGGCAGTCGACATTCATGGTGGAAATGAGCGAGCTGGCGTCCATTCTCAAATACGCCACGGCGCAGAGCCTTCTTATTCTCGACGAGATCGGGCGCGGCACGTCGACTTATGACGGCATGGCGATTGCCCGCGCGGCGCTGGAGTACTGCGCGGACAAGCGGCGGCTGGGGGCAAAAACCATGTTCGCCACGCACTATCACGAGCTTGCCGCGCTCGAGGGCACGGTGCCGGGCGTGAAAAACTACAGCATCAGTGCCAAAAAGCGGGCGGGGGGACTCGTGTTCCTGCGCAAAATCGTCCCCGGCGCGGCGGACGACAGCTACGGCATCGAGGTCGCCAAGCTTGCCGGGGTGCCGAACGCGGTGATAGGCCGGGCCAAGGCCTGCCTCGACGAG
>JAMPGF010000093.1 GCA_023664105.1 Butyricicoccus sp.
CCGCAAAGCACGAGGCTCCCGCTCCCGCCACGCCAGCGAAGGCTCCCGAGTCCCCGGATGCCTGGGGTTCTCCCCCGCCTCCGGAGGATTGGGACGCGCCCCCGCCCCCGGACGAGCGCGACGCGCCTCCCCCGGAGAATTGGAGCGCTCCGGCTCCGCGCAGCGTCTCCCCGGTGCCTGAAACGCCTCCGGCGGTCGAAAGCCCCCCGCTGGTTGAAAAGGCACCCGTTGCAGACACGCCGCCGCTCAGGGAGGGCGCCGCGTCCGGAGGCTGGGATGCTATCCTGTCCGCGCTGGAGGGCGCGCTTTCCTACGGGATATACATGATCCTCGCCGACGCGGACCGGACAAGCGGAGTACTCAGCGGCGGCACGCTGACGATCTACACCGAGCCGGGCTTTACCATGAACAGCATCAACCGGCCCGAGATACTCACGCAGATAGCGCAGGCCGCCGGAAAGGCAGTCGGGAGCAGCGTGCGTGTCAAGGTCGCCGCGCGCTCGGAGCTGCCCGGCCAGCCGGCGGCTGAGGTCAAACAGCCGGAGGGGCTTGACAAACTCGGCAAATTTGATATTGTATCTTTTAAGTAATACCTGTAACACAAGGAGGATATTGAAATGGCAAAGGGTGGTTTCCGCGGAGGCGGCTACGGCGGCATGGGCGGGATGAATCAGGCTCAGATGATGAAGCAGGCACAGAAGATGCAGCAGGAGCTGCTGAAGATGCAGGAGGAGCTCGACCAGGCGGTATACGAGGCCGCGGCCGGCGGCGGCATGGTCAAGGCCACGGTCAACGGCAAGCGCCAGCTCGTCTCGCTGGAGATCGACCCCGAGGCGGTCGACCCCGACGACGTGGAAATGCTTCAGGATATGGTGATCGCCGCCGTGAACGAGGCGCTGCGCAAGGCCGAGGACACCGCGTCCGAGAGCATGTCAAAGCTCACAGGCGGACTGAATCTGGGTTTCTGACGCGGGAAAAATGAAGATTTCGGTTATCGGCTGCGGACGCTGGGGCAGCTTCATAGCATGGTATTTGTGCCGCGCGGGGCACGATGTGACGCTCTACGGGCGCGAGGGCTCGAGGAACATGGAGCGCTTCATGCGCGAGCGCAAAAACGACTACCTTGAGCTGCCGGAGTCCGTGGCGCTTACATATTCGCTCTCCGGGGCAATAGAGAGCGATATTATCGTCATCTCCATCGGCTCGCAGCAGCTGGACAGCCTGTGCGCGCAGATTGCGGGGCTGGGCGTGCGCGGCAAGACCTTCGTGCTGTGCATGAAGGGGCTGGAAACGGGCACCTGCCGTCGTTTGTCGCAGATTACGAGCTCGCGCTTTGACGGCAGCTGCCGCGTCGCCGTATGGCTGGGGCCGGGGCACGTTCAGGAGTTCGTGCGCGGCATACCAAACTGCATGGTCATTGACAGCGAGCACGAGCAGACCAAACGGGAGCTCATCGAGCTGTTTTCCAGCGACCTGATACGCTTTTATTACGGCACCGACCTCATCGGCAACGAGATTGGCGCGGCGGCGAAGAACGTTATCGGCATTGCCGCCGGGATGCTGGATGGCTACGGGCTTGTCACGCTCAAGGGCGCGCTGATGTCCCGTGGCACACGGGAGGTCGCGCGGCTTATTCATGCCATGGGCGGAAGCGAGCTGTCGGCCTATGGGCTGTGCCACCTCGGCGATTACGAGGCGACGGTGTTTTCCAAGCACAGCCAGAACCGCCGCTTCGGCGAGCTGTACACCCGCGGCGAAAGCTTTGACAAGCTGGCCGAGGGCTACTACACCGCGCAGGCGATGCACCAGCTTGCCGCACAGGCCGGCGTGGAGCTGCCGATTTGCGAGACGGTGTATCACATTCTCTACGGGCACGCCGACGCAAGGCACGAGATCGATATGCTGTTCAGAAGAAGCCTGAAGAACGAATTTTGAGAGCGTCAACCTTTTCAACGGTTGCGGGATCCAGGGGCAGAGCCCATGGGCGCGCCGCGCCGTCTGCTGTGCATGGATATCCGTAAGGCGGCGAAGCCGCCAACGGCTATCTCATCATTAAAAAACCGACGCGCCTTCGGCGCTATAAAAAGCTTTAATAGAATTAAAGCTTTTTAACGGTTTTCAGTATCACATCTGCTCAAGCGCGCGGCAGACCTCGTCGAAGCGCATTGAGTGCGAGGCCTTTACCAGCACCGCGTCGCCGGGGCGGATGAGCTCGGGCAAGGCGGCGATGAGCTCTTCGCGGCTCTCAAAATGCCGGGCTGCCTCCCCCGCCTCGGCGGCGGCGAAGCGCATCATCTCCCCGCTTGTGAGCACAAGCTCCACGCCCTGCTCACAGCAGAGCGCGCCGATGCCCCGGTGGAGGCTCTCGGACTGCTCGCCCATGTCCAGCATGTCGCCCAGGATGCAGACCTTCCGGCCCGGAAGCCCTGCCAGC
The DNA here is from genome assembly GCA_023664105.1 of Butyricicoccus sp. Classification (GTDB taxonomy): domain Bacteria; phylum Bacillota; class Clostridia; order Oscillospirales; family Oscillospiraceae; genus JAMPGF01. Next base: position 2,435 of record JAMPGF010000093.1, read on the forward strand.
GAGCGTATCGCCGACGCGGTGGAGGTTGGGTTCGCGTTGTAGCAGTCGTCGACAACGGTCAGCTTCCCCGTGCGAAGCAGGCGGCTGCGGTGGCCCACGCCCTCGAAGTTGGCGATGCCGCGTTCGATCTCAGCGTCCGTCAGGCCCAGCTCCATCCCCACGGCGGCGGCGGCAAGAGCGGCGTATACCATGTGGTTTCCGTATGCGGGTATCCGCGCGGTCACACGGCGCGGGCCGGAAACTATTTCGCACTCGGTGAAGCCGTTTTCCAGCGTGCGGACATTCTCCGCGCGAACGGCACAGGACTCGCCCAGGCCGAAGGTGACGGCGCGCCGCGCGCCGCAGTCCAGTCTCGGCAGCAGGTCGTCGTCGCCGTTATAGAGCACCGTGCCGTGCTCCGGCACACACTGCAAAATCTCCGATTTCGCGCGAAGCACCCCTTCCCTGCTGCCAAGGGTCTCGAGGTGGGAGTGGCCGATTATCGTAAACAGCGCGATGTCCGGGCGCACCATGCGCGTCAGGCGCGTCATCTCGCCGAAGTCGGAAATGCCCATCTCCACCACAGCGGCCGTGTGCTCTTCCCGCAGGCCAAACAGCGTCAGCGGCACGCCCAGCTCGTTGTTGAAATTTCCCGCGGTTTTGTGGACACAATATTTCTCGGACAGCACCGCGTAGAGCATCTCCTTGGCCGTGGTCTTGCCCACGGAGCCGGTCACGCCGACGACGGGAATCTCAAAGCCGCTCCGGTAAAACTCCGCGAGGCCCTGCAGCGCAGTGGGGACGGACTCCGCCAGCACCGCCGGGCCCTCGCAGCCCTCCGGCAAACGCTCGGCGAGCACGCACAGCGCGCCCTTTTCCAGCACTTCGGGGATGTAGTCATGCCCGTCAACGCGCGTTCCGGCGATGGCGGCGAAAAGGCAGTCCTGCCCCGCCTGGCGGCTGTCCGTGGTGACGAAGCTTATCTCGCGTGTCTCGCGTCCCTGAGCGCCGATGAGCCTGCCGCCGCAGGCGGCGGCTATGTTTTTGAGTGTAAGATTTTTCATTTTTCGTACTTTTTCATGGACACCTCAATTATTCTTTCGCACAGCCGGCCATAGTCCATGTCCATGGCGGCGGCCATCTGCGGGATAAGGCTGGTGGGCGTCATGCCCGGGAGGGTGTTGGCCTCGAGGCAGTAGATCTCGTCGCTGTCCACTTCCCAGAGGAAGTCGACGCGGCAGTAGGCGTCGATCATCAGCGCGCGGGCCACGCGCTCGGCAAGGCGCTGCACCCTCTGGCGCATCCGCGCGCCGATCTGCGCCGGGCATATTTCCAGCGCCGCGCCGGCCTGGTATTTGCTCCTGTAGCTGTAAAAACCCTGGTTGGGCACCACCTCGATGACCGGCATGGCCTCGCCGTCCATCACGCCGACAGTCAGCTCCCGGCCCTTTATGAAGCGCTCGACGATGATCTTTTCCTCATATTTGAACGCCAGCTCAAGCGCCGCGGCGTACTCCCCGGCGTTTGACACGACCGAGGTGCCCACGCTCGAGCCGCCGCTGCATGGCTTCACCACGCGGGGAAAGTCCGGCGGCAGGTACTCCCGCGCCTGCCCGCGCGTGAGAGTCACGCCCTCGGGCGAGGCTATGCCCAGGCTGTGGAAAACCGTCTTGCTCAGGCTCTTGTTCATCGCCAGCGCACTGCCGAGATAGCCGCAGCCGGTGTACTTCACGCCGTAGAGGTCCAGCATCGCCTGAACCTTGCCGTTTTCGCCGTCCTCGCCGTGCAGGGCCATGAAGGTTATGTCGGCGGCCATGCACAGCTCGAGCACGTTCGGGCCCACACGGTGCCCGTCGTCCGGGCGCATGGCCTTCACCGTCTCAAGGTCCGGCACGGTCTCGCCCACGCGGCAGGTCTCCAGCTCCCCGGCGGCGGCGAATACCTCCGCGGGCTCGTCAAAGGGCTCGGTGTAGCCCAGGTACAGGTCTATCAGCACGGCGTTGTGCCCGAGCCGCCTCAGGGCGTTCGCGGCTCCCGTGCCGCTGGAAATGGACACGTCCCGCTCGCCGGACAGTCCCCCGCACAGTACGACAATATTCATGCTCCGCCTCCGATAGTTTGCGTTTCTCAGACAGTTTATTCCTCTTTTTCGCTATATATAACTTAAGCCGTTGAATAAGAGCATATCCCGAAATGCGGACATGATCTATTTGGCTATGCACGGCGGTTATTATACCATACATTATCCCGCATATCAAATAAAAAACTGTTGAGAAGACGCGCGGTGTATGCTATAATAGCCGCAGAGCTGCTATTATATTTATTTTTGGGTCGTGTATACACACATGACCAATTATAGCACGACTGCTTTGCAGTCATGCTATAATCTCTGCTTGCCGGGATTTTCCGGCCATACAGCGTTTTTTTGCGCGCATGAAAGTGGTGTTAACAAGTGCAGTATGTTGTTCTGGACCTGGAATGGAACCAGGCCATGAGCGCGAAATCCTCAGTTTATAACCGCCTTCCGATTCATCTGCGGGGTGAGATCATCCAGATAGGCGCGGTGAAGCTCAACGCCGACATGACCCCTGGCGAGGAGTTTCAGGCCGATGTCAAGCCAGTTTACTTCCGCAAAATGCACTACAAGGTCAAAAAGCTCACCGGTATCGACTCCGATCGGCTCAAGGACGCCGGCGGCTTTGTCGAGGCCATGGAGGCCTTTCGCGCCTGGTGCGGCGACGGCTGCACCTTCCTGACCTGGGGCTTCGACGACAAGAGCATTCTCGAGCAGAATATTATCATCCACGACCTGGATTGGGACTGGATCGCCGGCTGGATGAACCTTCAGCTTATTTACAACGCCCAAATAGGGGGCGACCGCAACCAGAAATCCCTGCAAACCGCCATGGAGCACTTCGGCATCGAGCAGACCCGCGTGGCACACGACGCCCTCGGCGACGCGTATAACACAGCCCTGGTGTGCTCCCGCCTGGACATGGAAAGCGGTGTTGCCCGCTATGACGAGTCGGTGCATCTGCTGAGCCTGCACACGCAGGGAGTCTCCGCCTCCGGCGAGGAGGGGCCCGAGCCGCTTGAGCACATCAACTTCAACGGCTATAACTCGCGCGAGGCGGTCTTCGCCGGCAGCGAGGCCGCCAGCGCAAAGTGCCCGGTGTGCGCCCAGGCCCTCGCGCTCGGACGATGGGTCCCCCAAGGCGACCGGAGATACATGTCCCTCGGCTCCTGCCCCGAGCACGGGAATTATCTCGCCCGGCTCAAGCTCCGCCAGACGGAGGACGGCAGCTGGACCGTCAACCGCATTGTCTACGCCGCGGACAGCAAGCTGGAGGCCTTCTACAAATCCAAAGCCTCCATGGGACGCCACCGCGGCAGAAGAAGGAGAAGGGCCGCAAAGGAAAGCGGAAAGTAAGAGCTTATCCCGAAATCAGGCGTTTGCAGCTTGCGAGGCAGATCTTATGCCGGGCAAGGCGATTTGGCGCAGGAAGGCTTTGTGCCTTTCAAGCCAAAGCAACGCCGCACAGCGGAAATTATGCAAGCAGGATGTGCGCGGATCATTTCGGGATATGCTCTAAATCAAATTATCTTAAAATGCCCGCTGAGGCGCTGCGAATGGCGCCCTCCGCGGGCCATGTTTTGAGGATATGAAAAAAGCACAATTCACAATTTCCGGCGCGGGACTGGCTGTGGCGGCCGCCGTTTTTGTCCGGTGGTGGACGGATACCCCCGGCACGAGCGCCGCGGGGCGTGCCTGCGCGCTTTTGAGCGCCTGCCTGATGGTTTTGCTGTGCCTGCGCTTCGTGCCCGTGTGGCTTCGCTTTTGGGCGCGGGACGGCGGTCCGCCGGAGAACGCGCCATGGGACGGGGACGAGCGCGGCATCTGCGCGAAAATTTTCCTTGCGCTGCTGCTTGCCGACGCGGCCTTGCTGCTGTGCGTGCTTCTCATGCGACGGATGATGGGCTACGGGGAGAGCTTCGCGAGGTCGCTTGAGTTCTGGACATGCGCCGACAGCAGGCACTACCTGGACATCGCGCGGGATTGGTATCTGTCCGAGGGCGAGTGGGACAGGCTGGTGCAGCTGGTATTCCTGCCCGGCTACCCTGTCGCGGTGCGCGTGATGGCGATTTTGGTGGGAAACTATCTCTACGCCGGACTGCTGGTGTCCGCGCTGGCTTTCGCGGGGGCTGGCTGCGTGCTCTATTTGCTGCTGAGGCTTGATTTTGACCGCGCGGGGGCCCTGCGCGGACTGAAATATATCTGCCTTGTCCCCGGCTCGTTTTTTTTCGCCGCGCCGATGAGCGATGGGCTTTTTCTGCTGCTGAGCCTGCTTTGCGTGTATTTCGCGCGGCGGAGGCAGTGGCTTTTCTCATGCCTGCTGGGGGCGATGGCGGCGTTCACGCGCTCGCTGGGACTGGCGCTTTTCCTGCCGGTGCTCTTTGAGCTGGTGCATGAGACGGCGCGCTCAGGCGCGCTCACGCCGAGGCGGGCAGCGCGCTTCGCGCTTTTGCTGCTCATCCCGGCGGGCTTCGGCGGCTACTGTCTGATAAACTACCTCGTCGCTGGCGATCCGTTCAAGTACATGGAGTACCAGAGCGTGCACTGGGGGCAGCGGTTTGGATTTTTCTTCAACACCGCCGCCTATCAGCTCGACAATGCCGTGAGCAGCTTTCACAAGGACATCCACGTCTTTCTCGGGCTGTGGCTGCCGAATCTGCTGTGTTCCTTCGGCGCGCTGGTAGTCATGCTGACGGGAGTGAGACGGCTGCGCGCGTCGTACACGGCGTATTTCATCGGCTACTTCTTCGTCGCCATCGGCGCAACCTGGCTTTTGAGCGCGCCGCGCTATCTCGCCTCGCTGTTTCCCGTCACGGTGTCGATGGCGTATCTTGGCGGGGACCGCCGGGCTGACCTTGCGCTGACGCTGACGCTCGCCGGGTGCTGGGCGCTGTACCTGTGTGCGTTTGTGTTACGCTGGCAGGTATGGTAAAATTTCCTTTTTTCTCAAAAAAATCGCGCAAAGGGCTTGAAATGGGCGCGCGGTTGTGTTATTATGTTATGGTGCATTGTATAAGCGTGGGCTTGCGCCCATTTCAGATTGAAAGGATGTAAACAAATGACTGCGTTGAAACTCATCATAACCATCATTCAGCTTATTTGCGGCGTGGCTCTGGTTGCCATCGTGCTGTTCCAGAGCGGCAAGAGCGCGGGGCTCTCCGGCGCCATCGGCGGCGGCGGTCCTACCAGCGGCTTCGGTGCAAAAGCCCAAGCCAAGACGCTGGACGCCAAGCTCGCCAAGTACACCAAGTGGGTCGCGCTGGCGTTCGTCCTGCTGACTTTGGTGCTTGATTTGATTTAATTCCTGCCCCCTTTTCACAAAACGGGCGCATGGCGGTTTGCCGCCATGCGCCTGTTTTGTTTTGAATAAAGGCAACCACCAGCTCTGCTGGTGGACAGAAAAAGCTTTAGCTATGGACAAAAAAGAACTCCTTGATAGTGTAAGTGTTATACTAATCACTAATAAAACTATTTAAAAATCTGAAATCAAGAGGTATACTGG
>JAMPGF010000094.1 GCA_023664105.1 Butyricicoccus sp.
TTTTGCTTACTTTTGTCGCTGGTGACAAAAGTAAGTCGCGCCCGCAGGCGCGAAAGCCCTGCGTAAGTCGCCCCGGAGGGCTAAACTCCCCGAAAAAACTTAACACTCTGTTTATCCTTTTCCCGCAAAATATGTTAAAATACCCTAAAAACACCCCCGGCCCTGCGCTCGGGGCCGGGAGACAGGAGCTATTATGGCATATTTTGACATTCTGACCGACTCAACCTGCGACCTGACAGTGGAACAGGCCGAGCAGCAGGACGTGACCATACTGCCCGTCGGCGTGAACGTCGGCAGCAGCAGCTTCATGCACTACGCCGACTGGCGCGAGCTCAGCCGCCGCGACTTCTACGCGGCCCTGCGCTCCGGCCTCAAGGTCGGCACCAGCGCCACCGCGCCGGCGTACTGGCTGGACGCGATGGAGGCCTCCCTCAAAAACGGCAGGGATGTCATCGCCGTGCCGCTGTCATCCACCCTCACGGCGGGGTACAACAACGCCCGCATCGCCGCCGCCGAGCTGCGCGAGGCCTACCCGGAGAGAAAAATCATCGTGCTCGACAGCATTTGCGCCTCGCTGGGCACGGCTATACTTCTCAAGCAGCTTGCCACCTGGCGCGTGGAGGGTATGTCCATGCAGGATGCCGCGCTCCACGCCGAGAGCTCCAAAATGCGCATTGTGCACCTGTTCACCGTGGACAGCCTCGACCATCTGCGCCGCGGCGGGCGCATCTCCGCCACCTCGGCGATAATCGGCTCGGTGCTGGCGGTCAAGCCCATACTCAACTTCGACACGGAGGGCAAAATCTCCGTCATCTCCAAGGCCCGTGGCCGCAAAAACGCCATACGCGAGGTGGCGTCCTATGCGGAAAAGCAGTCGCGCGGCGAGGGGAGGAAGGAATTTTACATCAGCCACGCCGACTGCCCTGAGGACGCGGAGCGCCTTGCCGAGGCGGTGCGCGCGGTATGCCCCGGCGCGGAAATCACAATAAACTGCATGGCTCCCGCCCTCTCCGCCCACTGCGGCCCCGGCGGAGTGGCCCTGTTCTTTGCTGGAAAGCGTCCTAAGGGAATTATTCGGAAGGGTTAAGCCGCCGTACGTTTTCCGGTACCAGGAAGCCGGAGCAAAAAAATGCAAAATTTTTCAGCAAATGCGCATTATAACGCTTTACAAACGGCGAAAAATATGATAAAGTAGTTGAGCTTGTGCCGCCGGGCTCGGTTTCGGGTGTACCTTTCGCCCCCTTACTTGGCCGGTCGGTATAAAAAAATCAGAAAGGACGATCCAGAATGATCACCAAGACTCAGAAGGCCGAAGTAATCGAGGCCAACAAGACCCACGAGAACGACACCGGTTCCCCCGAGGTGCAGATTGCCATCCTCACCGAGCGCATCCGTCAGCTCACCGCGCATCTCAAGGACCACCCCAATGACGACCACAGCCGTCTGGGCATGTACAAGATGGTCGGCAAGCGCCGCCGTCTGCTGGACTATCTCACGAAGAAGGACATCGAGCGCTATCGTGCGATAATCGCGAAGCTGGGCATCCGCAAATAAGCCCCGCTTTTCCGAAGGGTATGAAGGTTTTTGCCGGGGACAAGTTAATACTGTCCCCGGCTTCCATATTACACGTGTTTTTGCTCACCGGCAGTCCCGTTTGTCATTGGAGACTGCGCCCGGGCTTTACCGGGCATACTCTCAAGTGATAAACGGCACTCTCCCGATGGGCTGAGTATAGAAGGGCCAAGTACGAAAGGAGAAATAAACGCAAATGATAATTACCAAAAAGCAGTTTGACGTAAAAAATTACGAGATAGACTTCTGCGGCCGTCCGCTGAAAATGCAGGTCGGCAAGATGGCCGAGCTGTGCAACGCCGCGGTGTATATCCAGTACGGCGAAACCACCGTGCTGTGCACCGTCACCGCCTCCGCCCGTCCCAAGGACGGAATCGACTACTTCCCCCTCGCCGTGGACTTCAACGAGAAGCTCTACGCCGTGGGCCGCATTCCCGGCAGCTTTATGCGCCGTGAGGGCCGCCCCTCTCTGCCGGCGGTGCTGGCCTCCCGCCTGATCGACCGTCCCATGCGCCCGCTGTTCCCCTCCGACCTGCGCAACGACGTGGTCATCTCCTGCGACGTGCTCAACCTTGACCGCGATTGCTCGCCCGAGATAACCGCCATGATCGGCTCCGCCGCCGCCGTGGCTATCTCCGATGTGCCCTTCAACGGGCCCATCGCCGGCATCGTCCTCGGCTGGGACGGCGAGAACTACCTCTTCAACCCAACCCAGGAAGAGCGCGAGCGCAACCTCATGACCACCACCATTGCCGCCACCCACAAGAAAATCGTCATGATCGAGTCTGAGGCGAAGGAAGTGCCCGATGACGTGATGTACGAGGGCATCGTCCAGGCGCACGAAAAGGTTCAGTGCGTGCTCGACCTCATCGACAGGATGGTCGCCGAGATCGGCAAGCCCAAGTTCAGCTATGAGCACGCCGCCTTTGACGACGGGCTGTTTGAAAAGCTGGTCAACAACGAGTTCGAGTCCATGGAGCACTGCATGGACACCGACGACAAGAACGTGCGCGAAGCACGCGTCAACGAGTGGATAACCATGGTCGAGGAAAAGTACGGCGAGGAGCACCCCGACATGATGCAGTATATGGAAGAGATACTGTATAAGCTCCAGAAGAAGGTCGTCAAGAAGTGGCTGCTGGCCGGCAAGCGCGTTGACGGCCGCGCCATGAACGAGATACGCCCCCTCGGCTGCGAGGTCGGCCTTATCCCCGGCGTGCACGGCTCGGGCCTTTTCACCCGCGGCCAGACCCAGGTGCTGTCCATCGCCACGCTCAACACCCTGTCCATGAACCAGAAGCTGGACACCATCTGGGAGGAGACCGAAAAGCGCTTCATGCACCACTACAACATGCCCTCCTACTCCACCGGGGAGGCGCGCCCCTCCCGCAGCACCGGCCGCCGCGAGTACGGCCACGGCGCTCTGGTTGAGAAAGCTCTTGAGGCGGTCATCCCCTCCGTTGAGGACTTCCCCTACGCCATCCGCGTGGTCAGCGAGGTGCTCTCCTCCAACGGCTCCACCTCCCAGGGCTCTGTGTGCGGCGCCACCATGGCGCTCATGGATGCCGGTGTGCCCATAAAGGCCCCCGTGGCGGGCATTTCCTGCGGCCTTATCCAGGACGGCGATGATTTCACCACCTTCATCGACATCCAGGGCGTTGAGGACTTCCACGGCGAGATGGACTTCAAGGTTGCCGGAACCAAGCAGGGTATCACCGCCATCCAGATGGACCTCAAAAATGACGGCCTCAAGCACGAGATAGTCAAGGAGGCTTTCCGTATCACCAGGGAGGCGCGCTTTGACATTCTTGACCAGATAATCCTGCCCGTCATTCCCGAGCCGCGCAAGGAGCTGGCCAAGACCGCGCCGAAGATGATCCAGATAAAGATCAACCCCGACAAGATCCGCGACGTTATCGGCTCCGGAGGCAAGGTCATCCAGAAGATCACCGCCGACACCGGATGTAAAATAGACATCAACGACGACGGCAACATCTACATTGCCTCCGAGGATATCGAGGCCTGCCGCGCCGCGCGCACCACGATCGAGAACATCGTGTTTGAGCCTGTTGTGGGCCAGCTGTACTACGGCAAGGTCGTGCGCATAATCCCCATCGGCGCCTTTGTCGAGCTGGTGCCCGGCAAGGACGGAATGGTCCATATTAAGGACCTGGAGTTCAAGCGCACTGAGAAGGTTGAGGATGTACTCAACATAGGCGACTACACCTGGGTCAAGGTCACGGAGATCGACGATCGCGGCCGCGTGAACCTCAGCCGCAAGGACGCTATCAGGGAGCGCGAGCATATGGGACTTGACCCTAAATCGAATAAATAAGCCGGAAACAGCCCGGCAAGCATGTAGAGGATGTGATTTAATTATCACATCCTCTACTTTTGCGCCTGCCGTATTTGTAGATGGTTTTTCTCTCATCATCCATCCTCCACTTATCAAACACCGGATTTTTCCCCTCCCGCCGCTGCCTCGCGTAGTCGTCGAGTGCGCTTTTTACCTCGCCGGAGAGGATGAGCAGGGCGGGGAGGTTGAGCAGGCACATCGCGCCCATGAGCGCGTCGGCGACGTTCCAGACCAGCTCCATCGGCAGCAGGCAGCCGGCGAAGCTCAGCGCGCAGGCAGTGATCCGCGCGCACCCGCCCAGCCGTCGGGGCGGGCGGCGGCGGAGCAGGCAGGTCAGGCAGTTGTCTATGTAGAAAAAATTGCCCAGCAGCGAGGTGAAGGCAAAGAGAACCATTGCCGAGGTGAGAAACGCCGGGCCGGCCGCGCCGAGGCCGTGCCGCGCAGCGGCCTGGACGTAGGGCATCCCGCTCAGCTCCGGCGACGCCTCCGCGCCGGAGCACAGGCACATCAGCGCCGTGGCGGTGCAAAGGGCGCTGTCGATGAAAACCGAGAGGGTCTGCACCAGCCCCTGCTTTACGGGGTGGGAGACCTCGGCGCTGGCGGCGGCGTTCGGTGCCGAGCCGACGCCGGCCTCGTTGGAGAAAAGCCCGCGTCGAACGCCGTACATGACGCAGGAGCCGGAAAAGCCGGAGAAAATCGCCCTCCCGTCAAAGGCGCAGCGGAGGATTTCCGACAGCACCGAGGGGAGGAGTGAGAGATTTCGCAGCACGGTCACCAGCGCCGCGGCGAGGTAGGCCAGCGCCATGAGCGGCACGAGCGCCTCGCTTATTTTCACGATGCGCGCCTCACCGCCCAGCAGGCAGAAAAGGCAGGAAAGCGCCAGCGCCGCGCCGATAATTGCCGGGGTAACATCCGGGCGGTAGAAGCAGTAGCCGGAGAAGGAGGACTGGAGATTGTAGGACGAGAGCATGTTGAAGCCCAGGCCGTAGGTGAGGATGAGGCACAGGCAGAAGCAGGCGGCGGGCACGCGGCTGTGGCAGACGCGCTCGATGTAGCAGGCCGGGCCGCCGAAGAAGCCGCCGCGCCCGTCCCGCCGCTTGTAGAGCTGGGCCAGCACGGCCTCGGCAAAGCCTGTCGCCCCGCCGATTAGCGAGATGACCCACATCCAGAACACCGCGCCGCTGCCGCCCATGCAGATCGCGGTGGACACGCCGACGATGTTTCCGGTGCCGACGCGCGAGGCGGTGGAGACCATCAGAGCGCCGAAGGAGGACACCGCGCGCCCGGATCCGGGCCGCTCCGCCGTGACGCGCAGGGCCTCCGGCAAAAGACGGAGCTGCACAAGGCCGAGGCGAACCGTGAAAAATACCCCCGCGCCCAGCAGCAGGCCGATGAGCAGCCTGCCGTAAAGAAAACTGTTGAGCGCCGCCAAAAGCTCCGCCGTAAAAACCGCCCCCCCGAAAATGCAGTTGACCAGCATAGCATCCCGTGCGCGAGAAGTCGCGCGCATAATGTCGCGGGGGAGTGTTTACAAAATGTTCTAAAAATGTTCATTATTTTCGCTTGCCAGGTTAAAGCGGTAAAGGTATAATTTTACGGTGCCCATACTTTTTCCTGAAAGAAAAGTATGCAAAAAGAACCTTAAACCCGCTCTGATACTGTTGCTGTTCCGGGCTTTGCGCACGGTAGCGTTATTACGTTTGATCTGGAAAAAGTATCAGCCCCGACGGGCAGAGAGAGGAAAAATCTCGAAAATGTGTTGACATTCCAGCTTGTGGAAGGAATAAGCTGAACAAACAGAGCCCCGCGCGGGGCTGACCCAGCAAGCGAAAGGAGTCCGTATATGACTGAGACGAAACAGAAAACCGAAGCGGAGCAGACGGCACCCGCCGTGCAGGAGGCCCCGGCAAAAAAGCGGCGCAGGAAGCCGAAGCATCTCAAGAGATGGATAATTCTGGGGATCGTTGTGCTTCTGACAGGCGGCTTTGTGATCCGCACGATTTACGCGGGAAGGAAGATGATGGAGGCCATAACCGCCTACACCGAGGAGCCGGTGGCCGAACGGACCATCATCCACTCGCTGACCGGCAGCGCCACGCTCAAGCCGGCAAACTCCTACACGCTGACCACGCTCATCGAGGGCGAGGTGCTCTCCGCGGATTTTGAGGAGGGCGACATCGTGGAGAAGGATTCGGTGCTCTACGAGGTGGACAGCTCGGACGTTGCCAACAACATCGAGCGCGCGGAGCTGTCGCTGAGCCAGGCGCGGCGAAGCTACAACAGCACCGCGGATCTGCGATACATAAAGGCCGACACCGCCGGGACGGTCTATTCGCTGAGCGTCGGCGTGGGCGACAGCGTATCCGCCGGGCAGGTCGTCGGCACGGTGCGCGACAGCGGCACCATGACGCTGGAGCTGCCATTTCCGGCTGACGACGCGCTGAATTTCTACGCCGGACAGCCGGCGGAGGTCACGCTCGACGGCTCGTTTGAAACGCTCTGGGGCACGGTCAAGTCCGTGTCCGGCAGCGACATCGTGGGCACCGGCAACATGATAACGCGAAACGTCACCATCTCGGTGGACAACCCCGGAGGGCTGAGCGTTTCTCAGGCCGCGGCGGCGAATGTCGGCGGCGTGGGCTGCGCCGTGAACGGGAGCTTTAAGTGCAATTCCGAGAGCGCGCTCGTCGCCATGTCCAGCGGCACGGTCAGCGCCATAAACGTGGCGGAGGGCTCCTGGGTCTCCAAGGACCAGGCCGTCGTCACGCTCGGCGGCAGGAGCATCAACGACAGTATCCAGAACGCCGCCGACAGCCTGCGCAACGCGGAGCTGGCAATGGAAAACACCCAGGAGCAGCTGGATAATTATACCATCACCTCGCCCATCGGCGGCACGGTGGTGAACAAGGAGTACAAAACCGGCGACACCATCGAGGCCGGAAAGCAGCTTTGCACCATCTACGATTTGAGCTATCTTGAGATGGTGCTGAGCATAGACGAGCTGGACATAGCTTCGATCAAAGTGGGGCAGAAGGTCAAAATTACCGCCGACGCGGTGCCGAACGCGGAGTTTGACGGGACCGTGACCAAGGTCTCCGTCGCCGGAACGACGCAGGGCGGCATAACCTCCTATCCCGTGACGGTGCGCATCGACGACACGGGCGGGCTGCTGCCGGGGATGAACGTGGACGCGGAGATCGTCGTCAGCCGCGCGGAGAACGCGCTGTCCGTCATCGGCACGGCGATAAGCCGGGGCGCGGGCGGCGCCTCGGTCGTGCTGGTGACGGCGGACTCGCCCAGCGCGGTAAACGCCATTGAGCGCGACGCGCCCGAGGGCTACGTCTATGTCGAGGTCGAGACCGGGGCCGGCGACGGCGATTATTTCGAGATAACGGGCGGACTCCAGCTCGGCGACACCATCGCCTACATACCGCCGCAGACCAGCAATATTTTCGGCATGTTCATGGCCATGAGCGAGGGCATGAGCGCGGCTGAAGGGGGCGGTCCGGGTTGAGCGCGCTGATCGAGTTCCGCGAGGTGTGCAAGTACTACTACATGGGCGAGTACGTCGTCCCGGCGGCGGACCACATCTCCATGAAGATCGACAAGGGGGAATTTGTCGCCATCGTGGGCCAGTCCGGCTCGGGCAAGTCCACCTGCATGAACATAATCGGCTGTCTCGACGTGCCGACCTCGGGCACATATCTGCTCGACGGCAGGGATGTCGGCAGCATGGACCGCAACGAGCTGGCGGATATAAGAAACGAGCTGCTTGGATTTATTTTCCAGCAGTACAACCTGATGCCGAAGCTGAACCTGCTGGAAAACGTGGAGATACCGCTGATGTACGCCGGGATGGGCAAGGCACAGCGGCGCGCGAGGGCGAGAGAGGTGCTCGAGCAGGTGGGGCTTGGCGACAAGCTCAAGCACAGGCCCAGCGAGCTCTCCGGCGGGCAGCAGCAGCGCGTGTCCATCGGAGAGCTCGCTGGGCCTGTGCTTGAGCT
>JAMPGF010000095.1 GCA_023664105.1 Butyricicoccus sp.
CGCCGCGGCTGTAGCGGCGGCGCGGCGCGCCTCCTCCGCCTTCAGCTCGGCGACCTTCTCGTCTATCTTGGCCTGTATCTCCGCCTCGAGGGCCTCGTTTTCCTCGAAAACGGCGTTGTACATGTCGATGTCCTTGTCAAGGTCGGCTATGATCGCGCAGGCGTCCTCGATCTGCTGCTCAAGCCTGGCCTTCTCGGTCAGGAGCTCTTCCTTCTTCTCCTCCTGCTCTGCCTGGACCTGCTCATACTCGGCCTTGACCGCCTCGACCGCCTCGCGCGCGGCAACATACTCGGCCTCGAGGTTCTGGTCGCGCGTGACAATGTCCATCACGTCGTCCAGCCTGGAGAGCAGGTCGGAAAAGCTCGTAGCCTTAAAAAGGAATGACACGTACGACCAGTCGCCGTTTTCCTCCATGGCGCGCACGCGCTCGCAGTAGCGCACATACTGGGCCGTCTCCGTCTCGATCGCGGCGTCGACCTCCTGCGCCTTTTCCTCGATAAGCCCGTCATAAATCTCGATCTGCTCGTTTATCAGCTCAATATCCTGGCGGTTGAGCTCGTTTTGCTCGTCCAGCGCGGCCTTCTTGTCCAGCACGGAGCTCATGTCCTTTTGCAGCGCGTCAAGCTGCTCCTTCACATCGGCCTGCTTGCCGCGGATCTCGTCGCGCTGCTCCTCCAGCGCGTCGATCTCCGACTGGGACACGGCGCCGGCGTAAAAGCTCAGCGCGGAGGCCAGCACCCCGAAAACCATCAACACCGCCAGCACTATGCAGACGACTGAAACAAATCTCTTGCTCAATTTCAAGCCTCCTTAACCTGGGTTTTAAGACACCGTACACCCAAAATCCATCAAAAATGTATCATACCTTCAGATAATTGCGAATGGCGATATTGCTGCCGAACACGCCCACGATAAGGCCCACGCCCATGAACACCAGAAGCATGGGCCACATGAGATACTCGAAGGCTATCATCGGGATAAAGACGCCGACTACGCTGGCCATGGCCTTGTTGAAGATCAGCGAATAGACGCCCCACTCCAGGAAGAAGGCGATGCCGCCGCCCAGCAGTCCCAGCACGATGCCCTCCACGACGAAAGGCGCTCGGATGAAGGCGTTGCCGGCGCCCACCATCTTCATGATGGCGATCTCCTCTTTCCTGTTGAAGGTGGACAGCTTTATGGTGTTGGACATGATAAAGGCCGAGACAACGAACAGTATCACGATGAATATCAGCGAGATCAGGCTGACAATATTGCGCACCATTATAAAGCCCCGGCTTATCTCCAGATGGGCGCTGATATCCGCGATGCCGCGCGTCTCCTCTACGGCCGCGGCGGTGGCCTCCATAAGCGACAGGTCGTCAAGGTAAATGACATACCTGTGGCGCAGCACGCTGCCGTCCAGGTCGCTGAACTGGCCCGGGTCGTCGTACTGGTTGACGAAATTGATCCACGCGTCGTCGCGGTTCATAAACTGCACGCTGCGCACATTGGGGATAGCCTCAAGCCTGGCGCGGATGTCCAGCACCTCCTCGGTGGAGAGCGTCTCGTCGACAAAGGCGAGGATCTGGTTTTCCTGCTCAAGCTCGGAGATGATGCTGTCCACGTTCACGGCCAGCAGGGAGAAGCTGCCCATGATGATGAGGCAGGCCACGATTATCGTCACCGAGGCGAAGGACATGAAGCCGTGGGTGAATATGCTTTTTATACCCTCTTTGATGAGGTAAGAAAATCTGTTAACCTTCATATCTGTAGTACCCGTCCATTCCGTCGCTGACTACCGAGCCCGCCTCAATGGAGATAACCCGCTTTGAGAAGGCGTTCACCAGCTCCTTTTCGTGGGTGACCACCAGAAGCGTGGTTCCCAGCTCGTTTATCTTCTGCAGCAGCAGCATCAGCTCAAGGCTCCTTGCCGGGTCAAGGTTGCCGGTGGGCTCGTCCGCGATAATCATGCGCGGGCTGTTGACCAGAGCCCTTGCCACGGCCACGCGCTGCTGCTCGCCGCCGGACAGCTCCTGCGGCAGGCGCTTTTCCCGTCCCTCAAGCCCGACGAGCTTGAGCACATATGGCACGCGCTCACGCACCTGCTTTTTCGACGCGCCGATAACGTGCATGGCGAAGGCCACGTTCTCAAAAACGGTCTTGTCCTCCACCAGGCGGAAGTCCTGGAAGATAACTCCCAGTGTACGGCGAAGCTTCGGCAAATGGCGTCGTTTTATGGTGCGCAGGTCAAAACCGTTGACGACGATTTCACCCTCGTCCGCCGCGACCTCGCCGGTCAGCAGCTTTATTATAGTCGTCTTTCCCGAGCCGGACGGGCCGACGAGGAAAGCAAACTCGCCCTCGGCAATGTCCAGCGAAAGATTGTCGGTAGCCAGTGTCCCGCTGCTTTTATATGTCATGGACACATTTCCCATATGTACCATAAAGGATAAACCTCCCTGTGCCCCGCGTATGCCAGTTTATTTGCCTCGGGGCGGATTGCAATATCAGCGCTGCTTGCTCTGAGAGTTGAGATACTTCTTTACCATCAGCGCGACCTTGAAAATTATCGCGTGGTCAAACTCACGCAGGTCAAGCCCGGTGAGCTTCTTTATCTTTTCGAGCCGGTAGACCAGGGTGTTCCTGTGCACGAACAGCTTGCGGCTGGTCTCGGAGACGTTCAGGTTGTTCTCGAAAAACTTGTTGATGGTGTACAGCGTCTCCTGGTCAAGTGACTCGATGGGGTTTTTCTTGAACACCTCAGACAGGAACATCTCGCACAGCGTCGTCGGCAGCTGGTAGATTATGCGGCCCAGGCCGAGATTTTCGTAGTTTATGATGCTCTTGTCGTCGTCAAAGACCTTGCCCACGTCGATGGCGACCTGGGCCTCCTTGTAGCGGTCGGCCAGCTCGCGCAGGTGGCGGGCGGGGGTGCCGATGCCGATGACGGTCTTAACGCCCAGCTCGCGCTGCATCGCCTTGTCGACGCTCTCGGCGATGGCGGTCAGCTCCGACATCTCAAAGCCGGGGGCCATTTCCTTTATCAGGACCAGGTCGGACTCGGTTATGCTCAGCACGAAATCCTTCTGCCTGTCGGGGAAGAGCCCCTGGAGCACCTCGATGGCCGTAACGTCGGACTTGCCGGTCTGGCGGATGAGGAACACGGTCCGCGACACGTCGGCGTTGAAGTGCAGCTCCTTTGCCCGCACGTACACGTCGCCGGGCAGGATGTTGTCTGAGATTATATTTTTGATAAACGTGGCCTTGTCGTGCTTTTCCTCATAGCTGGTCTTGGCCTCGCTCATGGCGACCGCGGCGAGGATGCACACGCAGCGCGCCTGGCTGTCATAGCCCTCGACAAACACCGCGTAGTCAAACTGGGAGTCCGCGCCGCCAAGGAGCTTGTACGTTCTGTGCGCCGTCGTGAACATCTGTTCCGGCAGGTCTCCGCTTATGCCCTGAATATCGTCCAGATAAGAGCCTATCATGGAAAGCTCGCTGCAGGCAACAACAAAGCCCTGATTATCAACTACGCCGATTGCCCGGTCCGTGGCATCCTTCATCTGTATGATAACGCTTTGAAATATTCTGCTGGACATAGTTTTTCCTCCCTCAGCATCATTTTTGCATCACAAAAACCTTAAACCCTGCATTTTCGTCAAGGTATCCATACTTTATATTTCTACATATTACATCATATCTGTGCATTTTTCAATAGAAAAGTTGATTTTTTTTGTATATTTTTTATTTTGTTCATTATTTCGGTAAAATTTTGCCTTTGAATTTGTAGCCTTTTGCACAATATGTTGATGATTTTCGGCATTTTCCCCTGCATGATACGGACAGGTTGTGGTCGGCAGTTCCGTCATTTTCCATAATGTTTTTAGTTGAAGTGCTGTAAACGGCGACGGCAAAATTGTCTACAACCGCCAAAAAATGCCCCGTTTTCACCTGAAAACCAGCCGCGCCTCCTCCGCGCTCAGCTCCCGGAGCTGTCCCGGCCCCAGCGACGGGTCCAGCTCCAGCGCGCCGGTCGACAACCGCTTGAGCGTCAGCACGCGGAAGCCCGCCGCGGCGAACATGCGCCGCACCTGGTGATACTTGCCCTCGTAAACCGTCACAAGCGCGTTTTCCCTCTCCAAAAGCTCCAGCCGGGCAGGCAGACACTCCAGCCCGTCGGCAAGGACGATGCCCCGGGCAAAGGCCGAGACCGCGTCCTCGCCTGGACGCGCGTCGAGCCCGGCGAGATAGCGCTTGGGCACATGCCTGGCCGGAGAAATAATATTGTGCGCGTACTGCCCGTTATTCGTCAGGATGAGCAGTCCGCTGGTGTCCTTGTCCAGCCGCCCTACGGGAAAAAGGCGCAGCCGCCGCAAATTTTCCGGCAGCAGATCCAGCACCGTCTCCTGCTCCCTGTCCCCGGTGGCCGAGAGCAGGCCGAGCGGCTTGTGCAGCATAAAGTACCTGTATCGCGAGCAGTTGAGCCGCTCCCCGTCCAGACAGATAACGTCCGTGTCCGGGTCAAGCCTCAGCTCGCACGAGCTCGCCGGAACGCCGTTTACGCTCACACGCCCCTGCCGCACGAGCGCCTTTGCCTGGCTGCGCGTAGCCGCGCCACTTCCGGCTATGAGTTTGTCGAGTCTCTCCGGCATTGATATCACCTCATTATTTAATGCTTGTTTGGATATCTTATCATAATTTGTCCGGCATTTGAATAGCCTTGTTGCAAGGGAGTGATCAAAATGTTCATGCTCACATTCAAGTTCAACAGAAAAACCGCCGTATTCATCATTGTAATGGCCGCGCTCGTGCTCGTGGGCATAATCCTGCTTGCCAGCGCGCACCACGCCGCGTCCGCCGGCGCCGAACCGGTGTACACCGTCAGGAACGAGAAAAGCCGCGTGGCCTATCTCCGCCAGTACGGCTGGGAGGTGGCCTCCCCCGCCGTATCGGAGAGCGAGGTGCTCATCCCGCGCAGCTTCTCCGACGTGTTTGAAAGCTACAACGAGCTGCAAAAGCAGCAGGGCTTTGACCTGTCCGACTACTGCGGGCTTGAGGTTGAGCTGTATACATACCAGGTGCTCAACTACGGCGAGAACGTGGTAGCCCAGCTCTACGTGCTCTCCGGCAGCGTGATAGGCGCGGATGTGCACTCCACGCAGCTTGACGGCTTCATGACGGGCGTACGCACCGCCGACGGCAGCGGCTGCGGCCCCCTGTGCCAGGGCGGCGCGCAGACGAGCACGCTCGTGCTGCACTCAGCGTAGCGGCGAAATCCCGCGCCTTACGGCGCGGGAGCGTGTCGAAAAAGTGGCAAAGCCACTTTTTTGACAGTCAGCGTCACTTAACCCTTACCGGGTGCCTGAGCACGGTTTTCAGCCTCTCCGGCGCGCAGCGGCGCGGGTCGGAAAGATAAATCTCGTGGTGCCGCCGCGCCTCCGAGAAATCATTCTCATAACCCCGCTCCGCGATAAACGCGTCCATGAGCGCGAACGACGCCGGCTCGCCGTCATAGGGCCCGACGTGCATCATCTGCACGCACAGCCCCTCGGTCAGCTCCAGCAGCTCCGCGCCGGAGCAGTCGAGGCCCTTCTTCTCCCCCGCCTCGGCCACGGCCCAGTCAAAGTCCGCGCGCGTAATAAACTCCGGCACGCGTATAACGGACAGCCACTCAAAGGCCGCCTTGTTTGAATAATCGAACTCCTGCCCGCCGTTCACGGACCAGAAGCCCTCCAGCGGCGGCACGACGTACTCAAAAAAGCCCTCGATTTTCCTCGCGCCCTTGTAGCTCATACGCAGGGTAAAAGCCAGCGCGTACAGCACGGACAAGGCCCGCTTGTACTCCCCGTCCTCCTCGTTCGGGTCGCCGCTGCCGCGCACGGCGAGAAAGCGCATCTCCGGCACGGTGATCATCTCCGGCTTGTTTTTCGGCAGGTAAAACTCCCTGTATTCCTTTTTGAAATCAAACGCCATGCTTCCGCCCTCCTGTTTGGAATATAATATTTTATCATGCCCTCCTTTCCCCCGTCAACGGCTGCGGGGACGCGCGCGCGGTTTTTTCGACATTTTTAAAAGCATTGTAGTTTTTTGTCGATTCTGCTATAATGCATGAAGCCCCGCGCGCCCAGCGGCGCAATATGCAATATATTATTTTGGCGGTAAATAATCGCCAAAATAATATATATTCATGCCGTTTTGCTCTCCCCTTGCGTGGCAGGCAAAACACGGCAAATATTACTCCGGCAATTCATTGTCCATGCAAAACCTTAAATTGTTTTTTGCCGGAGTAATAGTCCGCCGCGGAGCATATAATGACGGGTGTCAGGCTTTCGGAGGGTATTTTAAGCATGGAAAATCAACTGCGGAATTTATTCCAATACAGCCGCGACGCTGTGCTGTTCGTCAGGGACAGGCGCGTAATCTTTGCCAACAGCTCCGCGGCGGAGCTGTTCGGGCGCGACGTGAACGGCGAGCCCGCTTCCCGTCACGTTCCCGCCCAGCTGCTTGACTACGGCGCGGACAGCTTTGTCTCCGGCTCGGAAATCTCCGGCCGCCCCTGCACTGTCACCGCCGGGCGGATGGCGGATGTGCTCGTGCTGAGCATCCAGCCGGAGAGCGCGGCGCACTCAAACATCGGTTTTCTCTCCGACGGGCTGACCTCGTCCATGACCTCGGCCCTGTGCAACATCGGCTTTTCCATGAACCAGATTTCCAGAACCATGGAGAAGGAAAAGGAACAGAAACATGAGCAGGAGCAGCGCAGGGATGATAAGCTCAGCAGCTATATGTCCATACTCTACCACAACTACTACACGCTCAAGCGCCTGGTCGGCAACCTGAGCAGCGCACTGGCCTTCGACACCGGCACCGCGGCCTTCCTGCCGCACCCCACGGATCTGGCGCTGCTGTGCTCGAACCTGGTGTCCACCTGCTCCCTGCTGCTCAAGGACCAGGCGAGTATAGGTTTTTCCACCACCCTGGGCGAGCTCATCGCGAAAGCCGACCCGAATCTCATCGAGCGGCTGCTGCTCAACCTCATCGTCAACAGCAGCGCCCACACGCCGCCGGGCGGCAAAATAACCGTCGGGCTGAAGTCCCGCTCCGGCAAGGCAATCATTTCTGTGGACGACAACGGCAGCGGCATTCCGCCGCAGGTGCTGAAAAACATCTTCACCGGCTATAAGCTCCCGCTGGCCGACGACCTGACGCGCGAGCCCAGCGGCGGCCTCGGCCTGTGGATATGCCGGAGCATAGCGGAGAGGCACGGCGGGTCAATAATAATCGAGAGCCGCGAGGGCGAGGGCACCCGCGTGCGCGTGATGCTTCCGCTCGCCGGCAACAGCTTTGCCGACCGCACCCTGACGCCGGATACGGGCATGGACGATATCCTCACAGAGCTTTCCGGAGTTCTCAAAAGCTCCGACTACACCCGCCAGCTGCTGGACTGACACGCCTTCACGGGCGGACGGATGCGCTCCGTCCGCCCTTTTTCCTTCCCCAGCGCAAAAAAATGTCAAAAACGGTTGAGTTTCGCCGGAGCCTGGGATATAATTGGCAAATAATACATATACTCGAGAGGTCAAGCACATATGAAAAAGAAGCCTGTCTCCGTCATTGCCGCGCTGCTGATCGCCGCGGCACTCGCCCTGCTGTGCGCCTGCGGAAGCGCCGCCCGTAACGCGGCCGGGCCCGCCCCCGCGATTGAGACCCCCGC
>JAMPGF010000096.1 GCA_023664105.1 Butyricicoccus sp.
CTCGGCGAGCGCGTCGATCTGGCGGCGGCCCTTGGCGCTGACGCGCCCGTCGTACCAGCCGTGGGCGCGGCGGTAAATGTTGCCCTCAGCTTCCGCGTGGCGGATGAGGTAAATTTTTGTCATGGTTTTCTCCTTGTCGGTTCTTTTTTTGGTGGAGGGGGAAAAGCCCTTGAAAAAAATTTTTAAGTTTTTTCATTTTTGTTGCATATGTTCATGCAACATTGCATGCCCTGGGGGCGTATGGGCAGAAGGGAGGTTTTTGTCATGGTTGAATTTTTATTCCAGCTCCAGAACCCCGGCAAGACGGCGGTTTATCTCTTCGTTATACTCGTGCAAGTCGTCGCGTACCTTCTCCCTGCGCCTGGCCGAGATCAGCGCGCCGGCTATGTCGTCATAGCCCTCGATGCCGGGGTTGTAGGCTTCGAGGTTTTTGCTGATGAACAGCTCAAGGCCAAGGGTCTTGGCCTCCCATATGACTATCCCCTGCCCCTCATAGCGGCTGGTGAGAACGAAGCCGTCCATCTTTTCCAGATACGGGAAGGGGTTTGACTGGTTGCCAAGCATGGTCACACAGCCGCCAAGGCCAAGGCGCTGTATCTGCTCGGTCAGCTTCTGGCGGTCGGGGCCGTCGCCGAGCATGTACAGGCGCATGTCGGGCCGCGCGCGGTATACCTTCGCCATGCAGTCGAGCAGGATGTCATAGCCCTTCTGGTGGCACAGGCGGCCCATGGTGCAGAGATTGTAGCAATTTTTGTCGACCGTCAGGGGGATGGGCTGGGTCGACTTGCGGAAAATCTCCTCCGTGTCGATGTGGTTGGAGATGGCGGTGACCTTTTTGCCGCGTATGCCCGTGGCGCGGCGGAAGCCCTCGATTATGCCCGGGGAGACGGCGACGAACTCATCAAAATACTTGAACTTGCCCTTGAAAAAATGCCACATCAGCTTGTACTTCGGCTCGTTGCGGAGCTTTATCTCAATGTCGTTGTGAAGCCACATCACACGCTTTTTCGCCGGGACCGACAGCGCGCCGACGCCGCACTCGGCACGGTAGCTGTTGAAGTCCACCGCGATGTCGTACTCCGTATCGCACTTCACCTTCGGCGCGATGCGCAGCAGGATGTCAAAATACACCGCGCGGTTCAGGTACGGATAGGGTCTGCACGCTATCCAGCGAAGGTTCTTGTGCTCCGGCAGCTCAAAAAAGCTGGACTGGTCGAAATAGTACACGTCCACCGCGCATTTTTCGTAATCTATGCTGTTAAGTACGTTTATCAGCGCCTTCTGTATGCCGCCGACGCGAAAGTCGCTTTGGAATATCGCTATTTTCTTCATCTGCCGCCGTCCCTCCCGTATGCCGCGGTCTGAAAAAATTGCCCTGTCACTTACGGCTTGACCTTTGATTAAGTCCATTGTATAATATTTCATAGATTTTTGCAAGGGAGACTTGTCGGTTGGCTAAGAGCGCTGAAAAAGAGAATAGGCGCGGCGTGCTCATCTGCGGGGCCTACGGCATGGGCAACGCCGGGGATGAGGCGATTTTGGACGCGCTCGTAGGCGAAATGCGCTCTATCGACCCGGATATGCCCATAACCGTGCTCTCCCGCACGCCCGACGCCACCGCCGTGAGGCACCGCGTCGACTCCCTGCACATGTTCGACCTGTTCGGATTCCTCAGCGTCATGAAAAGCTGCCGGCTTTACATCAACGGCGGGGGGAGCCTTATTCAGGACGTGACCAGCTCGCGGAGCCTGTGGTACTACCTCTACACCCTCGCCGCGGCAAAGCGCCGGGGCTGCCGGGTGCTCATGTACGGCTGCGGCATCGGGCCGGTGAACAGGCCGCTCAACCGCTCGCTGGCCGCGCGGGTGATAAGCCGCTGCGTCGACGCCATTACCCTGCGTGAGGAAAACAGCCTCGCCGAGCTGGCCGAGTTCGGCGTGACCGGGCCGGAGACAGTCGTGGCCTCGGACCCGGCGCTGACGCTCTCCGGCGCGGAGCCGGAGGCGGTCGACGAGAAAATGCGTGAGCTGGGGCTTGACCCGGAGGGGCGGTACATCTGCTTCTGCCTGCGCGACTGGACGGGCTTTGCCGAGCGCGCCGGGTACTTTGCCCACGCGGCGGACTACGCTTACGAGCGCTACGGCCTGACGCCGGTGTTCCTGCCCATCAACCCGCGCACCGACGGCGCGGCGGGCCAGGCCGCGGCGGGGCTCATCAAAGCGCCGCACTTCACGCTCCCCGAGCCCATGCCAACGGAACTGACGCTGGGGATAATCGCGCGCATGAGCGCGCTGGTGTCCATCCGGCTGCACGGGCTCATTTTCGCAACGTCACAGGCCGTGCCAATCGTCGGCGTGTCGTATGATTTGAAGGTGTCCTCCTTCCTCGACTACATCGGGCAGAAGAACTATGTGCCGCTCGGGGAGCTGACCGGGGAGGGGCTCGAGGCGCTTATCGACAACGCCCTCGCCGCCGACAGGGACGAGCTTCGCGCTATGGCCGGGCGGCTGAAGGAGCTTGCGCGCCTCAACACCCAAGCCGCGCGGCGGCTGCTGGAAAACTAAGAGCTTATCCCGAAATTAGGCGTGTGCAGCTTGCGAAGAAGATTTTTCGCTGGGCAAGGCGCTTTGACGCAGGAAGGCTTTGTGCCTTTCAAGTCAAAGCAACGCTGCACAGCGGAAAATATGCAAGCAAGATGTGCGCGGATAATTTTGGGATATGCTCTAAGGGAGTCAAGGAGAAAGAGATGGCTCGTGTATCGGTTCTGGTCTCCGGAGGCGGGGCGAATTTGCAGTCCATTCTGGACATCTATCACTTCCGGGAGACCCCGGAGATGGAGATCGGCGCGGTGATTTCCTCGGCGCCGGAGGCGTATGCGCTCGAACGGGCACGCGCGGCGGGTGTGCCTGCATATGTGGTGGCGCGGGAGCTGTTCCCGAACCATGCCTCGTTTTGCAACGCGCTGCTGGCCAAGCTGCGGGATCTGGACACTGACCTTGTGGTGACCGCCGGATTCGCGGAAAAGCTCAATTACCCGCTGCTGCACTTCTACCGCGAGCGCGTCATCGCCGTGCAGCCGGCGCTGTTTCCCGCGTTCTGCGAGGGCGGCTTTGACCCGGTGCGCGCGCTCGAGCGCACGCTGAAGCTGGGGCTGCGCTGGTCGGGGGCAACGGCGTATTTTATGACCGAGGAGGACAACGGATACGGGCCGGTCATTCTCCAGCAGCCGGTCGAGGTGCTGCCCGGCGACAGCATGGCCTCGCTCCAGGAGCGCATCATGCGGCAGGGCGAGTGGCTGGTTCTGCCCCAGGCCGTGGCGCTCTTCTGCCAGGGGAAGCTGAGCGTCATCGGTGAACGAGTGAGTATTGCATAAAAAGCTTTTGTTGTTATTGTGCAAAAAAGAGAGTTGACAAACCGGGGGTTTCATTGTACAATTTAGTCAGAAGGAAGGAGTAACAGCTGCCCGGTGTTACTCACAGAGCGCGGTGTGTACAGCTATGCGTGGTGTGAGTCCCGGCGCTTGAATATAAATTTCCCACCGCGCTTCCGTAGAAGGGAGTGAGTCCGATGACCTGTTTTGCGCCGGCCCAAAGGGGACTTTCGGAGCCGGAGAAGGTAAGAGGTCGTCTCGGGATGAGAGGCCGGAATTTATAGCGATTTCCTCGAAATCTGGCAAACACGCGGAGTATTGTTCCACCCAGCCTTGAATGAAATAATTCCGGTGCAATGGCGCGCGGAAAACCGGCTGTTGAGTTTGTGAGCGAGAGCGTCCGTGATGTGTCAGAAATAAGTGAATAGAGGGAGGTTGAGCGGATGACCGAACCGAACGCCTTTGAATAACCCCTTGTTCCGGAGACGGAGCAGGGGGTTATTCGCTTTGCGTCAAAAAATGGCTTTGCCACTTTTTTAGAAGATTTCGCTTCGCTCTGCGCACTCGCTGCGCGCAAAGAATTTTTCCGAGGCGCATGCCCCCGGAAAAATGATTTGATTCTATTTGTGCCTGCGGGCGCAAACTCTACGAGGTTTTTACAGTCTATGGCGGCGGGAGCCGCTTTTTTTGTTTCTGGCGCCTTGACAATCTTACTTTAAAGTGCTATGATATGGCAAGCTTGTTTTTGGAGCGCTTACTGATGAACAATACTTTCAGCAAAAACGCATTCTTCGGCTTTTACTACTATTACTTTTTCCCGAAAAAGTAATAGCGCTTTGTGCTGCGGTAAACGCGGAAGGCAAGACGACAAACTGGTTAAACTTTAGCTGCACGAAGCGAAAAGCTTGTGCGGCTTTTATTTTTTCAACAGGAGACTTTTAAGATGATTACTGTATTAAAACCGAACGCCACGCATGAGCAGAAGGAGCACCTTATAAAATGGCTGCGCACCCAGGGGCTGGATGTGCACATCTCCGAGGGCGCGGAGTACACCGTGCTCGGCCTCGTCGGCGACACCAGCCGCGTGGACGTGGATCTGCTGGAGAGCCTGGATATGGTGCAGTCCGTGAAGGTGGTCAGCGAGCCGTTTAAGCAGTGCAACCGCAAGTTCCACCCCGAGGATACTGTCGTCGACGCCAGCGGCGTGAAGATAGGCGCGGGGCATTTTGCCCTTATCGCCGGGCCCTGCTCGGTGGAGAACCACGACCAGATCATCTCCGTGGCCGAGGACGTGAAGGCCGCGGGCGCGTCTCTGCTGCGCGGCGGGGCGTTCAAGCCGCGCACCTCGCCCTACGATTTCCAGGGGCTCAAGGCCGACGGGATCAAGCTGCTGATCGAGGCCAGGAAGGTCACGGGGCTGCCTATCGTGACGGAGATCATGAACATCGAGCACCTGGACCTGTTCGCGGACGTGGACGTTATCCAGGTCGGCGCGCGGAATATGCAGAATTTTGAGCTGCTCAAGGAGCTCGGCGCCACGAAAAAGCCCATTTTGCTCAAGCGCGGGCTGGCAAACACGCTCAAGGAGCTGCTCATGAGCGCGGAGTACATTATGGCCGGCGGCAACGAGAACGTCATCCTTTGCGAGCGCGGGATACGCACTTTCGAGACCTACACGCGCAACACGCTTGACCTGTCCGCCGTGCCGGTGCTGCATGAGCTCAGCCATCTGCCGGTGGTGGTCGACCCCAGCCACGCGACGGGCGCGGCGCGGCTCGTGCCGCCTATGGCCATGGCCGCCGCGGCCTGCGGGGCAGACGCTATCATGATCGAGGTTCACAACGACCCGCGCCACGCGCTGTGCGACGGCGCGCAGTCGCTCACGCCGGAGCAGTTCAAGGATGTCGCCGCCAGCGTGCTGAAGATCCGCGAGGCGCTGTGATGACGGCCGGAATTGTCGGGCTGGGACTCATCGGCGGGTCGCTGGCCAAGGCGTATAAGCGCACAGCAGGAATAAAGGTGCTGGCCTGCAACCGGAATCAGTCGGTCCTGGATTTTGCCTTTCTCGCCGAGGCGGTGGATGAGGTGCTGACGATGGAGAACATCGGGCAGTGCGACGTGCTGCTGCTGTGCACCTATCCGGCGGCGGCGGTGGAGTACCTGAAAAACGCCGCGCCGTATATCGGGAAGAAAACTGTTGTTATCGACTGCCTGGGCACAAAGCGGGAGGTCTGCGCCGAGGGTTTTAAATTGGCGAAGGAATACGGCTTCACCTACGTCGGCGGGCACCCCATGGCGGGGACGCACAACTCCGGGTTTAAATATGCCCGCGAGGATATGTTCGACGGCGCGCCGATGGTGATCGTGCCGCCGGAGTATGACGATATGGAGCTGTTGGGGCACATCAAGGATCTGCTCGAGCCGCTGGGCTTCGGGAGCATCAGCGTGACCACCGCCGAGCGGCACGACGAGCTGATCGCGTTTACCTCGCAGATGCCGCATATCATCTCCAACGCCTATGTCAAAAGCCCGAGGGCGTCGGCGCACAAGGGCTTTTCCGCGGGGAGCTACAAGGATTTGACGCGGGTGGCGTGGCTCAATCCGGGGATGTGGACGGAGCTTTTCCTGGAAAACCGGGACAACCTTATTAACGAGCTGGATTTTTTGATAGACGAGCTGGGTAAGTACCGCGCCGCGCTCATCGGGCAGGACGCGCCGGAGCTTGAGCGGCTGCTGGACGAGGGCAGAATGAGGAAAAAGGAGATCGACGGAAGATGAGAACTGTCGAGGTCGACGCCTCGGGGAAGTACGAGGTTTTGATCGGCTCCGGGCTGCTGGAGCAGGCCGGGGAGCTTGTGCGGCAGGTACTGCCGAAAGCGGAAAAGCTTGCGATAATCAGCGAGAGCACCGTCTGGCCCATATATGGCGGGGAGGTGTGCCGAAGCCTTGAGCGCGCGGGCTATAAGATAGCGGTGCGCTGTGTTCTTCCCGCCGGAGAGGCGAGCAAAAACGGCGTGAATTTCCTGAAAATTTTGGGTGCTCTGGCCGAGGGGCACCTGACCCGAAGCGACGCTGTGGCCGCGCTCGGCGGCGGCATGGTGGGCGATATCACGGGCTTTGCCGCGGCAAGCTACCTTCGCGGGGTCGCGTGTGTGCAGATCCCCACGACGCTGCTGGCAGATGTGGATTCCTCTGTCGGCGGCAAGACAGCAATCGACCTGCCCACGGGCAAGAATCTCGCCGGGGCGTTTTGTCAGCCGGTGCGGGTAATATGTGACTGCGCCGCGCTGAAAACCTTGCCGGAGAGCGTTTTTACCGACGGCTGCGCCGAGGTGATCAAGTACGGTATTCTGCGCGACGCGGGGCTTTTTGAGCACCTTGAGCGCAAGGGCAGGGGCTTCGACCTGGAATACGTCGTCGAGCGCTGCGTGGCAATAAAGCGTGACTATGTGTGCGCCGACGAGTTCGACAACGGCCTGCGGCGGCAGCTCAACCTGGGCCATACGCTCGGGCACGCGGTGGAGGCCAACAGCAATTTCGCGCTGTCGCACGGCGCGTCCGTGGCTATCGGCACGGCGGTCGTCTCGCGCGCGGCTGCGGCGCGGGGGATCTGCTCCGGCGAGTGCGCGGCGCGCATTGTCGCGCTTTTGGAGAGCTTCGGACTTCCGACGAGCACCGGCGCGGACATGGACGCGCTGTATGCGCACATGCTTTCAGACAAGAAGCGGCTGGGCGGCACGGTGAATATTATCGTGCCCGTGGAGATCGGGCGCTGCGAGGTTCTGGCCATGCCGGTGGAGCAGGCGCGCGAATTTTTTGAAGCGGGGTTTTAAATATTATGCGCGTGCTTATTGAGCCCGGAATGCTTTCCGGAAAAATTCGGGCCATCGCCTCAAAGTCGCAGGCGCACCGCCTGCTTATCTGCGCGGCGCTGGCGGACCGGGAAACCGAAATAATCTGCCTCGAGAGCTCGCACGATATTGACGCCACGGCGGAGTGCCTGCGCGCGCTGGGGGCGGAGATCTCCTATGGCGGCGGCGTGTTCCGCGTCAGGCCGATCGGTACGCCCGTTCCCGGCGCGCGGCTAGACTGCGGC
>JAMPGF010000097.1 GCA_023664105.1 Butyricicoccus sp.
CGGATATCCATGCACAGCAGACGGCGCGACGCGCTTTGCGCTGCGCGAGCGTGCGCAGCACGCGGAATTCTCGATTGAACTTTCAATCGAGAATCAGTATTACATCACTTCTTAAACAGCCCGCCGAGCTTGTCCAGGCTTATCTTCGCCTTCACGCCGTCGGCGATCTTCCTGATCTGATCCTCCGGCAGGTCGATGCCGATGAGCTTCTCCACGGTCGACACAGGGTCGCTTGTGAAGCCCCTCTGGAGCTCCTTGTCGCTCTTTATCTTCTCGACGAGCTCTTCAATTTTCGCTTTGATATCCATTAGTCCCCCCCTTATATAGTCAGGCTCGGCGCGGAATAGACGCGCGCGGCGTACTCCTGGTCGAGCAGGTACAGACCTCTGGGGTCGGTGCCGAAGAGCTTATAGCGGCTGACCATGGAGTCGGCGTGATCCTCTTCCTCCATCTGCTCGTTGATGAACCAGTCGAGGAACTTCATCGTGCGGTAGTCCTTCGCCTCGTGCGCCTCGTGGTAGATGTCGTTGACCAGCGCGGTGACATAGCGCTCGTGCTCCGCCGCGGCAACCAGCGGGTCGATAACCGCGCTGTACTCCTTGTCGGGCTTGTCTATAGCCTCGAGCGTCACCTTCAGGTCGTTGGTCTGCATGTACTTCATAAACAGCAGGGCGTGGTCGCGTTCCTCCTGAGCCTGGATCATGTAGTAGTTGGAGTAGCCGCTCAGATCCATCCCGTCGTAGAAGTTCGCCATGTCCAGATAGAGGTAGGCGCTGTAAAACTCCTTGTTCACCTGCTGGTTGAGCAGCTGCGCAATCTTGTCGTTCATAGTGCGTAAATCTCCTTAATGAAGTTTTTGAAAACCGCCGACCTCCATCAGGCGGCCGGCGGGGGTATGTTTCTTACTTGAAGTAGCGCTCCAGCAGGCCCTTCAGCGCCTTGCCGTGGCGAGCCTCGTCGCGGGCCATCTCGTGCACGGTGTCGTGGATGGCGTCCAGGCCAAGCTCCTTGGCCTTCTTGGCGATGGCGACCTTGCCGGCGGTGGCGCCGTTCTCGGCCTCGACGCGCATCTCCAGGTTCTTCTTGGTGCTGTCAGTCACGACCTCACCCAGCAGCTCGGCAAACTTGGCGGCGTGCTCGGCCTCCTCCCAGGCTGCCTTCTCCCAGTACAGTCCGATCTCGGGATAGCCCTCTCGATGGGCCACGCGGGCCATAGCCAGGTACATGCCGACCTCGGTGCACTCGCCCTGGAAGTTGGCGCGCAGGCCATCCAGGATCTCAGCGTCCACACCCTGAGCAACGCCAACCACATGCTCAGCGGCCCAGGACATATCGCCGCCCTGCTCCGTGAACTTCTCGGGGCCGACGCCGCACTGGGGACATTTTTCGGGGGCGGCATCGCCCTCGTAGACATAACCGCAGACGCTGCAAACGAACTTTTTCATTAAACTTTCTCCTTCACTGTAAAAATATTTTCAGGCTCAGGCGCATTGCGCCGCGCCCAAATTACACTTTCTCCGACGGCTCGGCGCGCTGGCACTCGGGGCACAGGCCGTCAAACTGGATGGAATAGCCGGTGATCTTATAGCCCCGGCAGTCGCCCACGCTCTGCTCGAGCGGGCCCATGTAGGGCAGCTCCACGTCGCTCACCCTGCCGCAGCGGGTGCAGCAGACATGGTAATGCGGGTGCGTGCGGTGGTCGAAATGATCCGCGCCGTTATTCACGCTCACCTTTTGTATGGTGCCGTTGCCCGCGAAGCCGTTGAGTACCCGGTAGACCGTGGCGCGGCTTATGGCTGGGTGACTCTCATGCAGCGCGTCATAGACCCCCTCCGCCGTGGGGTGGTTGTTCAAGAAGCAGAGCGTGTCATAGATTATGCTTTTCTGCCTGGTATTTCTCTCCGCCACACTCCATCACCCCTGGATTTTCCTTAGTTAAATGAGATTATATATCAATAACAGGAGGCTGTCAACTGTTTTTATAATAAAAAATTCCAAAAATCAAAACCACGCGTAAAACACGTGGCATGAACAGGCCCTAAAAGGGCCTACTTCTCTCGCATTACTTGCCCTACAGCCTGTAAACAGGCTAACTTTTTTCTGATATAAGTCGGTGAAATAGTATTCTTGTCATTTTGAGTGCAATTCTGGCCAAAAATTTGTACAGTCCTTTTTCACCGACTCATATCGTTGGCTTTTTGATCTATAAGATTTTATTGCCACCAGCCAGGCTGGTGGTTGCTTGGAGCTTTAGCGCCAACGACAAAACGGCGGAGCACCTTGACCCGGTGCTCCGCCATTGCTTATTTTCTTCTGAAATTTGAGCTTATCTCCGACAGCGCCTCCGAGGCCTCCATCTCGCAGTTGCAGTTGCGCGCCATATCGCACAGCGTCACCATGCCCACCAGCCTGCCGTCGTCGAGCACCGGCAATCGCCGTACTTGGTCGGCGGACATGAGCCGTACCGCCTTTTCCACCTCGTCAAATGGCTCGGCGGTTATTATCCCGCGGCTCATCACCTCGCTGACCTTTGTCTCCTTCGGATCCGCGCCCGCGGCGACACAGCGCATCACTATGTCCCTGTCCGTGAGCATACCGCGCAGCCTGCCCTTGTCGTCGCAGACCGGCACCGCGCCCACGTTGCAGCGCTTGAGCAGCTTCGCCGCCGCGCTCACAGGCTCGTTCTGCTCCACGCTCACGATCTTGTCGGACATGATATCGCAGATTTTCATTTCCAAAAGCCTCCCATGAATAGAATACCCTCATTATCGACGGGGAGAGCTCTGTTTATACATTTCAGTCCTCAATAAGCTCCGCCAGCGCGGGGCCTACCGAATCGGCGAACAGGTCTATTGCCAGCAGCGCCTCGTCAAGCGTGTTGCCGGAGCTGCCAACCTCAAGTATCATTGAACCCGTGGTCAGGTGCTGGTTATAACGCTCCTTTTTCAGGGCTATGGGACGGGCCAGTGTTGGGTATTTGTCGTCCATCGCGTTCTGCATGTACAGTGCAAGCTTCAGATTTTCTTGCCAGTATGGATGATGCAGCCCATTCTCCCCAGTGCCTATGAGCATCATGACCTGCGCGCTGCTGCGCCCCTTCACCTCGGCCTGGGTCTTGTATACAACGTCCCCGCTGCCGAGGGCGTCGCGGTGCAGGTCTATGACTATGGCTACCGACGGATAATCGGCCAGGTATCTCTCCACCGCCTCGCCCGAGCGGGTGTAGGAGCCGGTGTAGCTTGGGTAGTCGTATATCTCCCTGTCGTGTATCACGTTTACTCCAAACTCCTCCAGCTTTTCGGCAAGCTCGTCGCCCACGCGCACAACATTATAATTTGTGTCCTCCGTCCTGCCCGCGTCCGATTCCTCATAGCGGTTGAACGGGTCCTGGGCGTATGCCTCGCTGGAATGGGTGTGCACTATCAGCACCTGGGGCGCGTCCCTTTCAAGGCGCATACCAAGCCCCTCCGCCGCCAGAGCCTCAAGGTCGATGTCAAAGCTCGTGTCGTTGCTCACGGACACTCCCGCGCTTATGGTTGTGGTGAGTATTTCCGGCTCTGCCTCTGGCTCGGGTTCCGGCCCGGCCTCCTCCGGCCGGGTCGGAGTGGGCGTGACCTTCACCTGCATGGTGCTGACAAGCTCCCTGCTCTCCCCAGCGCTTTCCGCGCGCGCGTCCCCGGCGGCAGTCAGGACTTCATTTTCCAGCTGCTCCACGCCCCGCGCTTCCTCCGGCTTGCTTCCCAGCTCGAGACTGAGCGTCGCCGTTATCAGGCTGCCGTCCGAGCTTATCTCCCGCGCCCATTCGCTCACGGCCTCCCCAGCTCCGGCGAGCATCGCAAGCCTCAGAGCGGCGCCCACCAGCAGCATACTCACTATACCTTTTTTCATGCTCTCACCCCGCCTTGTGTAATCGCTCCTGTATCGGTATAGCTTATTCGAAAAGGCGGGAGAATATTACATTTCCTCTTTTAATTTCCGAATAAATATGCTACAATGAGAACCAATAAACTTGATTGCGAGGTTAGAAACATGAAATTCACCTATCGTCCCCAGGGCGTATGTTCCCGCCTTTTTGAGTTCGACATCGACGACGGCAAGGTCAGACAGCTCCAGGTCACCGGCGGCTGCGACGGCAATTTGAAGGGCATCTCAAATCTCGTCAAAGATATGCCCGTTGACGAGGTCATCAGCCGGCTCGAGGGGCTCTCCTGCGGCCTCAAGCGCACAAGCTGCCCCGACCAGATTTCGCAGGCGCTCAGGCAATTCAAGGCCGGCCAAGCCTGAAAATGCATTGACATAACATTTTTTTATCGGAACCACGCCCGTTATCTTGGCAGTCGAATTCGGTCATTTTTCGGCATATTTTAATCTTTTGGTAAAAAACACAACGCAACATAACCCTTTATCGGCTAAGAAATTTTTATATTTGTCACAATATATTGTGTTTTTATCCAATTGGTTGAAAATGGCCTTGTCACTTTTGTGCATAATACTGCTTGATTTGATTTGACGAAATATTTTATACTATTGTTGTAGCAATGGTAAACAAATACCGGTTTTACAGGTGGAAAAATCGACATTTTTCTACATTGAGCCGGCCGGAAAGTCAACAGGAGCAGAAAATGAGCAAGAGAATCAAAACTTCATTTGCCATAATATGCGTTGTTGTCATTCTTGCAAGTATTATGAGCGGCTACGCCACGGCTGAGGACGACGTTACATACGGCTTCATATCCGAAAGCGATATCGGGCAGGACTCGTCAGAAGCTGTGGACATGCGCGAGCCTCTGATACTTGCGTATACAGAAATACCGCTTTATGTTGACGGCGTCTTCTCCGGGATCGCCCTGAAGCTTAACGACACCACATATGCCCCTCTTCTTTCCTTCTGCGAAGCGATGCTCATGGAGGATTTCGAGGTGCTGTGGGACAGCGAGACTGACAGCGTATCGCTCAGCGCCGAGGGCGTCGACATATCGCTCACATTGTCTGACAACTATATTGTGGCAAACGGCAGGTATCTTTACCTGCCCGACGGGGCCTATAACATCAATGGCTCCGTTGTCGCTCCCATAAGGGAGCTGGCAAAAATCTTCAACGTCAGCATCGAATGGGACGAGGACAACTGGTCGATCGATATCGACACATCCGACCTTTCGATAATCGGGCATGGTTGGCAATTCTATGACTATGACTCGCTTTACTGGCTCTCGCGCGTGATTTTCTCCGAGTCAGGAGAAACCGAGCCCATCGAGGGCATGATCGGGGTGGGCAATGTTGTGCTCAACCGCGTCAACGACGACAGCGGCATGTTTGAGGACACTGTCAGAGGGGTTATCTTCCAGTACAACCAGTTCTCTGTCGTTGATAACGGGACAATCTACCTTGAGCCAAATGACATTTCCGTGATCGCCGCGAAGCTGTGTCTCGAGGGCTACAACACGGTTGGGGACAGCCTGTTTTTCCTCAACCCCGATATCGCGCCAAGCTACTGGTTCCGCGAGACCAGAACCTTTGTCGTCACCATTGAAAACCACGATTTCTATGCGTAAAAGCGACCTTATTCCGCACTTTACAAGCAAAAACTACAGGGCGTGCTTTGCGCCCTGTAGTTTCTTTCAGGAGGACATACCATGCTTGAGGACATACTGCGCTCCGGCCTTTCGGAAATGGGCCTGAGCGCCGGCGAAAGGGCCGCGGAGCGTTTCCGGCTTTACTATGACCTGCTCAGCGAAAAGAACGCCGTGATGAACCTGACTGCAATAAGCGGTGAGAAGGACACGGCGCGCCTGCATTTTATGGACAGCCTGTCTCCCCTGCTTCTGTTCGACATGGCGGGGCGCTCGGTGATAGACGTGGGCACCGGCGCGGGCTTTCCGGGACTGCCGCTGAAAATCGCCTGTCCAGGCCTGAAGCTGATGCTGCTGGACAGCCAGAACAAGCGCGTGGAGTTTTTAAGCGAGGTGTGCCAAAAGCTTGGCCTGGAGGATGTTGAATGCGTTCACGGTCGAGCCGAGGAGTTCCCGGATCGCCGGGAGAGTTATGACTTCGCCGTGTCCCGCGCCGTGGCGCGGCTGAACGTGCTGTGCGAGCTGTGCCTGCCATATGTAATCCCCGGCGGAGCCTTTCTCGCACTCAAGGGCCCCGCGCTGGCCGAGGAGCTGGAGGAAGCAAAAAAGGCCGTCAGTCTTCTGGGCGGAAAGCTTGAGCGCGTGTTCGACTACGCCATCCCCGGCGTGGAGGCGCGGCACAACATTGCCGTGATACGCAAGGTCTCCCCCACACCCCACAAATATCCCCGCCGCTTCGCACTGATAAAAAAGAGCCCCTTATAATTAAAACCCTGATAAAAAGCTCTTGGAGCTTTTTATCAGGGTTTAGTATGAAAATGTCTTATCGGCTTATGAGCACCGCACGAACCGGCGCACCGTCGCAGCCGCCGTATTTTGCCGGGAAGGCGAAAATAAGGTATTCCCCGTCCTCCACGCCGTCGAGCACCGCGTTTTCCACCACGGCTACGCCAGCCTGGAAGAGCGTGATGTGTATGCGCGATTCGTTGTCAAGGGGCGCGACGCTCAGCGCGTCTGTCACCAGCAGCTTGACCCCGCAGGAGGCAATGTATTCCGCGGCCTGCTCGCACAAAAAAGCCTGTCCGCCGCCGTGGATAACAAGGCGCTCCGCGCCGGCTATCTGCTCTCGAATGTCGTCGAGCGTTATCAGCCCGTCCGCCGCCACGCTTATGACCCGGCAGGGACCGCAGTAGTTTTCCAGCGGCATCTCGTCAATCGTCAGGCCGTTATCCACCGGATAATGGCTGAAGGCATCAGCGTGAGTGCCCGTGTGGCTCTCCGCGTTAATCATGCTGCTGTTGTAGCCGTTGTTTCCCGCGTCCGTGAGCTTCAGAATTTCCGGCTCCGGCATTCCGGGATACAATGGGGCATCCTGCATCGTGCGCGTGATATCGATTATTTTCATTGGCTTATCCTCCGTATGCTTTTCCCGCCATGTTGTCTTGTTAAAACGCCGCCCCAGGACAGAGGCGGCCTTTTACACGGCGTACAGGCTGCGTCGCGCACCGCCGTTTCGCGGTGCGGCACAGCCATTTAAAATTTAATATCTCTTTCTGCGTGAGCTCTTGCGCTGCTCATAAAGCCTGCTGCCGGAGATCTTGCTGTCGGACTCCTGCATGAACTGCTTGAGCTTGTTTTCAAAGCTGAGGTCGGCGGTTTTGGGAGCAACCTGCCCATCCTCTCTTGAGGAATGGTTGGCATAGCGGCTCCTGTTCTGAGGCTGCTCATCGCTTTTCGGCGCGCGGCGCTCGCCGAAAAGCGATGAGC
>JAMPGF010000098.1 GCA_023664105.1 Butyricicoccus sp.
CGCACAGCCGCGCGGCGGTCGGGCGGCGGCGCGGGGGGCGGGTTTTCAGCGTGAGCACGGCGAGGGCGAGAAGCCACAGCGCGGTGGCCACGGTGAAAAACAGATATTTTGATACGGTTATCGCGGCGTAGCCGCGAAAGCCGGTGAACAGCGGAAAGGCCAGGAGCATTACGAAAACGTACGCGTCCGTGACGGCCCCGCGGCTCGGGAGGAGGTTTGTTTTGCTTATCATTGCGCGCCTCTTTGGGAAGCTTCAAATGTGCTGATTCGGAAATTTGTACAAAGTATACCATATATATCCGTAAATGTAAAGAGGCTGTGATCCTCCACCGGGCTTGACGAATCGGCGGGGAGGGTATAGAATTTATGGCAACTTCCCCCACATAAAGGAGACTGACATGTATTTTGACACTCATGCGCATTATGACGACGCGCGCTTTGATGACGACAGGGACGAATTGCTGGGTAAAATGACGAAAAACGGCGTGGAGCTTATCGTGAACCCGGGCTGCGACGAGGGCTCGTCGCGTGCGGCGATGGATTTCGCGCGGCGGTATGATTTCGTATACGCCGCCGTGGGCTGGCACCCGGAGAACGCGGACGAGTTTGACGGCGGGAGCCTGGGCAAGCTGCGGGAATGGGCGAAGGAGCCGAAGGTCGTGGCGGCAGGTGAGATCGGGCTGGACTATTTTTATGAGGACGGGGCGGACAGGGAGACGCAAAAACGCGTTTTCTACGCGCAGCTTGAGCTGGCGCGGGAGCTGGGACTGCCGGTGATCGTGCACGACAGGGAGGCGCACGCGGACTGTTTCGAGGCGGTGCGGGCCTTTCCGGGGCTGCGGGGCGTGTTCCACTGCTACTCCGGCTCTGCGGAGATGGCGCGGCAGCTGCTGGAGCTGGGGTGGTATCTCAGCTTTACGGGGGCGGTGACGTTCAGGAACGCACGGCGGGCGCTGGAAGCCATTGAGGTCTGTCCGATGGACAGGCTCATGCTGGAGACGGACAGCCCGTACCTCGCGCCCGTGCCGCACAGGGGACACCGGAACGACAGCACGCTGCTGCCCTTCGTGGCCGAGACCGTGGCGCGGGTGAAGGGCTTGAGCGTCGAGGAGGTCGCGGCGGTTACGATGGAGAATGGGAAGAGGTTTTTTGGGATAGGCTAAGATACCCTCCGCGGCAGCGGCAGCCTTTTCGCAAAAAAAGAAAGCGTGACATAAATCACGCTTTCTTTTTTGCGAGTTTGATTATTCCTCGACCTCGATGACAACACCGGAGCCGACGGTACGGCCGCCCTCGCGGATGGCGAAGCGGAGGCCCTTCTCGATGGCGATGGGGGTGATCAGCTCGACCTTCATGTCGACGTTATCGCCAGGCATGCACATCTCGACGCCGTCGGGGAGGTTGATAACGCCCGTAACGTCGGTGGTGCGGAAATAGAACTGGGGACGGTAGTTGTTGAAGAACGGGGTGTGGCGTCCGCCCTCTTCCTTGGACAGGACGTAAACCTGGCCGGTGAACTTGGTCAGGGGCTTGATGGACTTCGGAGCCGCCAGGACCTGGCCGCGCTCAACGTCCTTCTTGGCAATGCCGCGCAGCAGGCAGCCGACGTTGTCGCCAGCCTCGGCGTACTCGAGGGTCTTGTGGAACATCTCGGTGCCGGTGACGACGGTCTCGGTGGTCTCGTCCTTCAGGCCGACGATCTCAACCTTGTCGCCGATCTTGACCTGGCCGCGCTCGACACGGCCGGTGACGACGGTGCCGCGGCCGGAGATGGTGAACACGTCCTCAATGGGCATGAGGAAGGGCATGTCAGCCTTGCGGTCCGGGGTGGGAATCCAGCTGTCGACGGCGTCCATGAGCTCCTTGATGCAGGCGAACTCGGGGGCGTTGGGATCGTTGGACTCGGAAACCAGGGCGTTGAGGGCGGAGCCGCGGATGATGGGGGTGTCGTCTCCGGGGAAGCCGTAGAAGTCAAGCAGCTCGCGGACTTCCATCTCGACCAGCTCAAGCAGCTCCTCGTCGTCAACCTGGTCGCACTTGTTCAGGAAGACCAGGACGGAGGGCACGTTGACCTGACGGGCAAGCAGCAGGTGCTCGCGGGTCTGGGCCATGGGGCCGTCGGAAGCGGCGATGACCAGGATAGCGCCGTCCATCTGAGCAGCGCCGGTGATCATGTTCTTGATATAGTCGGCGTGGCCCGGGCAGTCGACGTGGGCATAGTGACGCTTGTCGGTCTCATACTCCACGTGGGCGGTGTTGATGGTGATGCCGCGCTCGCGCTCCTCGGGAGCCTTGTCGATGGAGCTGTAGTCGGTGTATTCAGCGTTGCCCTGCATTGCCAGGTACTTGGTGATGGCGGCGGTCAGGGTGGTCTTACCATGGTCGATATGACCGATGGTACCAATATTTACATGGGGCTTGGAGCGGTTGTACATCTGCTTTGCCATAGTGGAACATCCTCCTTAGTTTTTGTGAAAAATGTGTTGTTCGGTAAATCTTATTCTACCGTAAATTTTCCCGCTTTGCAAGTAGAATTTGGAATATCAAAATGTTTTCCGCGAGCCGATTATCGAATCCTGGAGATTCTTCGGCAGCTCGACGTAGTGGCTGGGCTCCATGCTGTAGTTGGCGCGGCCCTGGGTCTTGCTGCGAAGATCCGTGGCGTAGCCGAACATGGAGCTGAGCGGCACGTTTGCCGATACCTCCGCGGCGCCGTTTCGTATCTCAGATCCGGTTATCATGCCGCGGCGGGAGTTGAGGTCGCCCATCACGTCGCCCATGTAATCGTCGGGCGAGGTCACGACAACCTTCATTATCGGCTCGAGCAGGGTTGCGCCCGCCTTCTGGCAGGCCTCCTTGAAGGCCATGCTGCCGCAGATCTTGAACGCCAGCTCGGACGAGTCGACCTCGTGGAAGGAGCCGTCAAGAAGCGTGACCTTTACGTCCACGACCTCGTACCCGGCCAGGACCCCGGCCTGCATCGCGCCCTGGACGCCCTGGTCCACGCAGGGGATGAACTCCTTCGGGATCGCGCCGCCGGTCACCTTGTTGATAAACTCGTAGCCCTTGCCGGACTCGTTCGGCTCGACCGTCAGCTTCACATGGGCAAACTGGCCCTTGCCGCCGGACTGGCGGACAAAGCGCGTGTCCACCGTGGCGGGCTTGGTGATGGTTTCCTTGTAGGAGACCTGCGGCCGGCCGACGTTGGCCTCGACCTTGAACTCGCGGAGCAGGCGGTCGACGATTATCTCCAGATGGAGCTCGCCCATGCCGGCGATGATGGTCTGGCCCGTCTCCCCGTCCGTGTAGGTCTTGAAGGTCGGGTCCTCCTCGGCCAGCTTCTGAAGGGCGATGCCCATCTTTTCCTGGCCGGCCTTGGTCTTGGGCTCGATGGCCACGCGGATAACGGGTTCGGGGAACTCCATGGACTCGAGCACTATGGGGTGCTTCTCGTCACAGAGGGTGTCGCCCGTGGTGGTGTTTTTCAGTCCGACGGCGGCGGCGATGTCGCCGGTGTAGACCTTCTCAAGATCCTCGCGGTGGTTGGCGTGCATCAGAAGGATGCGGCCAAGGCGCTCGCGCTGGCCCTTCGTGGAATTGAGCACGGTCTTCCCGGTTTCAAGACTGCCGGAATAGACGCGGAAAAAGCTCAGGCGGCCCACATAGGGGTCGGTCATGATCTTGAAGGCCAGGGCGGAGAAGGGGCCGTCATCGTCGGGGTGGCGCTCAAGCTCCTCGTCCGTCTTGGGGTGTGTGCCCTTGATGGCCGGGATGTCCAGCGGGGAGGGCATGTATTCCACGATAGCGTCGAGCAGCTTCTGAACGCCCTTGTTCTTGTAGGAGGTGCCGCAGGTCACGGGCACCATGCTCACGGACACGGTGGCCTTGCGGATCGCGGCTCGGATGGAGTCGACGGGGACTTCCTCGCCCTCCAGGTATTTTTCCATGATCTCGTCGTCGAAATCGGATACCGCCTCGAGCAGCTTCTGCCTGTACTCATTGGCAAGATCCAGCATGTCCTCCGGTATCGGCTCGGTGCGCATGTCCTTGCCAAGCTCGTCATAGTATATGCGCGAGTTCATCTCAACCAGGTCTATTATCCCCCGGAAGTCAGCCTCGGCGCCTATGGGAAGCTGGATGGGAACGGCGTTGCACTTGAGCCGGTCATGGATCATGTTCAGCACGTTGTAGAAATCCGCGCCCATGATGTCCATTTTGTTGACGTAGATCATGCGGGGCACATGGTAATGGTCGGCCTGACGCCAGACCGTCTCGGACTGGGGCTCCACTCCGCCCTTGGCGCACAGCACCGTCACGCAGCCGTCGAGCACGCGCAGGGAGCGCTCAACCTCGACGGTGAAGTCAACGTGGCCCGGCGTGTCGATGATGTTGATGCGGTGGCCCAGCCAGTGGCAGGTGGTGGCGGCGGAGGTGATCGTGATTCCGCGCTCCTGCTCCTGCTCCATCCAGTCCATGGTCGCGGTGCCCTCGTGAGTCTCGCCAAGCTTGTAGTTGACGCCGGTGTAGTAAAGTATGCGCTCGGTCGTGGTGGTCTTGCCCGCGTCGATGTGGGCCATGATGCCTATATTTCTTGTTTTTTCCAGTGAATACTCTCTTGGCATAATTTGTCAGTCTCCTGATTCCGGCGCGATTACCAGCGGAAATGCGCGAAGGCCTTGTTGGACTCGGCCATCTTGTGGGTGTCCTCGCGCTTCTTGACGGAGGCGCCGGTGTTGTTGCAGGCGTCCATGATCTCGCCGGCAAGGCGCTCCTTCATTGTCTTTTCGCCGCGCTTGCGGGCGTAAAGGGTCAGCCAGCGCAGACCGAGGGTCTGGCGGCGCTCGGCGCGGACCTCGATAGGCACCTGGTAGGTCGCGCCGCCGACACGGCGGGCCTTGACCTCCAGCGTGGGCATGATGTTGTTCATGGCCTCGGTGAAGGCGTCAAGCCCGTTCTTGCCGGTCTTTTCCTCGATGATGCGGAACGCGTCGTAGACAACCTTCTGCGCCACGCCCTTTTTGCCATCGAGCATAATGCTGTTGATCAGCTTGGTTACCAGAACGCTGTTATACACAGGATCCGGCAGTATTTCTCTTTTGGGAACGTTACCTCTTCTGGGCACTATGCTTCCCTCCTTCATTATGAAATGATTTCAACGGTACTCGAATGCGCAAAGCGCATCCGCTGCGCCCCGAGGTTTATACGGCCGCGCCGGAGCGGGGCCGGGATATATAAACAACAGGGCAAAGAGCTTATCCTGAAATTAGGCGTGTGCAGATTGCGCGGCAGATTTTCTGCTGGACAAGGCGATTTGACGCAGGAAGGCTTTGTGCCTTTCAAGTCAAATCAACGCAGAACAGCGGAAAATATGCAAGCAAGATGTGCGCGGATAATTTTGGGATATGCTCAAAGATTTGCTTTGCTGCGACTTGATTACTTCTTGCCGGCCTTCGGGCGCTTCGCGCCGTACTTGGAACGGGCCTGCATACGTCCGCTGACGCCCTGGGTGTCCAGAGAACCGCGGATGATGTGGTAACGCACGCCAGGCAGGTCCTTGACACGGCCGCCGCGGATCATGACGACGGAGTGCTCCTGGAGATTGTGGCCGATGCCGGGAATGTAGGCGGTGACCTCGTAGCCGTTGGTCAGACGGACACGCGCGATCTTACGAAGAGCGGAGTTCGGCTTCTTGGGGGTAGAGGTACGCACGGCGGTGCACACACCGCGCTTCTGCGGAGAGGGCAGGTCGGTCTCCCTGTTCTTGAGGGTGTTCAGGCCCTTCTGCATGGCGGGAGAGTTGGACTTGTACGTGGACTGCTTTCTTCCCTTTCTTACCAGCTGATTAAAAGTAGGCATTGTTTTCCTCCTTTCCTGAAGAATACTTTATATATTTTCACGGCTTTTCCCGAGAAAATCCGTAAAAATCTTCCTCTGGGCGCTATGGCCCACGCAAAAAAGAATTTTAGCACATTATACAAATTTAGTCAAGAAATTTTTACGCGGAATACGAAATTAATTTGTTCCCTCAGGACTGTGATTCATACGGTATCAGGTTCTCCATCAGGTCGTTTTTCTCCACGTCCTCTCCCACCGTGCTGCGGTAGAGCCCGAAGAGGGAGCTGTCGCGGGGGTCACCCTTGGGGTAGACGGTGAAGAGCCATTTTTGCTGGCTGAGATGCTGTGCGTAGCCTTCCACGGCCATCTCAAAGGCGGTGAGGCCGCCGAAGCGCTCCAGCGGCTGGTCGTAATCCAGGCTTATCTGGTTTTCAGCGTAGAGATGCAGATAAAGCTTCGGCGTATCCCAGACGCCGCAGCGCTCGAGCGAGCCGCCGTCGTACTGCCCGTCGGCAGCGAGTTCGACGGATTTTTTTATGCAGTAGGTGTTGAACACATGCGCGGTGTGACCGTACTCCCCGTTCTCCGCGTGGCCCACAATGGCCTGAGGCCGGAAGCGGCGTATCATCTCCACCTGGTACTCAACCACATTATTCTCGTAGTACCTCCTCATGTAGGTGCTGAAGACGCCGAACACGGGATAAGCCGTTACTCCCACGGTCCAGAGGCCGTCGAGCTGCTCATGGGGCCTGGGCTGCTCGGCATTGTGGTTCTTCATGTACACGACCTGCACGCTCAGTCCCAGCTCGCCGGCGTAATAGGGCAGGATACCGCCGAAAAAAAGGAACTCGTCATCTCCGTGGGTGGGAAACAGCAGGATATCCGCCCTGTCCACGGGATCCTCCCAGAGCTGTACGGTATCCGGCAGCCGCCCGTCCGTATAGGCGTGGATATCGCACAGGATACCGCCTTCGGGCAGCTCGATTTCCAGGCTCTCCGCACCCGCGGGCAGCTCCGCAAGCTCGTGTATAAAGCCGTGCTCGCCGTAAACGGCGCTGAAGCCTTCCCCGCTTGCCGTCCACTGCCCAGGCGGCTCGTCCCAAATCATATACAGCGCGCTGAACTCCTGCTCAGCCTGGAGTTCGATAACCGTCCCCGCGGGCAGACGGAGCTTTGTATTGTAGTCGCAGTCCGTCAGGTCTTCGGGCGCGTCCTTGTCCAGGATGCGCAGTGTCAGGGCTGACGAGAGCTCCCGCGCCTCATAGTCCAGCTCCTGGCGGGGGGTCGGCGCGGGTTCCGGGGTGGGTTCCGGGGTAGGCTGTGGCCTGGGCTCCGGCGCGGCTGCGGCGGTGGGAGAGGGCGATGGGGCCGGCAGGTC
>JAMPGF010000099.1 GCA_023664105.1 Butyricicoccus sp.
ATCTCCTTGTAAAAATGCTCCGCCGAGGCGTTGTCCTTCATGGCGATGAAGGCCGTGTCGTCCCCGGCGATGCTGCCCATGAGGCTGGGTATGCTCATGCTGTCCAGCGCCGAGCAGGCGGCGGAGGCGGCCTTCGCCTTCCAGCACGAGCTGGCCCTCGTCGGCGGCAACAGCATCGTCCCGCTGATATACTATTCCTTCCGCTCCCCCGTCATTACAATGTGGCTGCGCTTCTGCAACCGCTACGGCATCGACGCGCTGGTGAGCAACACGCGCACGCTCTATTCCTTCCTTCTCTCCCGCGACTGTGAAGGCGCCTCGCGCTGGATCGACGAGTATCTGGAAAACGCAATAAGCGGCGACCAGCAGATTTATTGACTTCTTGGGGAAAATGCTGTATAATCCGGATTGTTTTACAGCTTTTGTAAAACAATCGAGTTGAAAGAGGTATTCCACATGAAGAAAATTTTATCCCTCGCTCTGGCGCTGGCGCTGTGCCTGGGGCTGGCGTTTTCCGCGTTTGCGGAAAACCTCACCGCCCGCCAGATAAACGAATACGACTGCTGGGGCGACGGCCCAAGCCTGACGGTAAACGGCGTTGTGGCAAAACACAAGACCGAGCTTGCGCTTACCACCTGCCTTGACGTTACCGTTGGCGGCAGTCTGGTGCTGGAGCTGGATTTTCCCGAGGGGCGCAACCGCGTGTACCGCTTTATGATGGCAGGCGTGTATATCCCCTCCGATTTGAAGTCTCCCCCGTCGGATGAGGATATGCCCTACATAACGGAGGGCTGGGAGATTGCCGACAGCAAGATGGCCTATGAAATTACGCAAGCCGATGGCATAAGCCAGTACGTCTACAATTTCACCTCGGACGAGGTGGGCCAGCTCAGGGGCCATGACAAGGCGATATACATGGACATTTATTATGAGGATGATGTCGGCGAGGACGAATCGTCCAATGATGGCTCATCTTGCTTCTATCTGCGTGTCGTCCCCGCCGATCCCGCCGAGCCCAGCGTTCCCAAGGTTCAGCTCAGCAGCCAGCCCCTGACTGTTGACGGCGAGGCCGTCACCGCCCAGGCCTACAACATCGGCGGCAGCAACTTCTTCAAGCTCCGCGACGTGGCCATGATGCTCAATGGCACCGGCGCCCGGTTCTCCGTCGGCTATGACGCCGACACCCGCACCGCCACCGCCACGAGCGGCGAGGCCTACACCGCCATCGGCGGCGAGCTTACCGCCGGCGAGGACATGTCCGCCTCCTGCGTGGTCAGCGACCAGTCCATCATCGTCAACGGCGAAGCGCTGAAGGCCAATGTCTACAACATAGCCGGCAG
Source organism: Butyricicoccus sp. (assembly GCA_023664105.1). Classification (GTDB taxonomy): domain Bacteria; phylum Bacillota; class Clostridia; order Oscillospirales; family Oscillospiraceae; genus JAMPGF01. Next base: position 1,341 of record JAMPGF010000099.1, read on the forward strand.
CAACTATTTCATGCTCCGCGACCTGGGCAGCGCCCTGGGCTTCGACGTTGGCTACGACGCCGCCACCCGCACCGTGCTGGTGACGACGAAGTAAACATCTACATGAAAAAAATCAGGTCCCGGTGGGACCTGATTTTTTCATGTTTGATTTTATGCCTTGCCGTTGCAGCCCAGGACGTTGACGAGCTTGTGGCGCACAAGCTCCTTGATGTTGGCGCGGGCGGGCTTGAGGTACTCGCGGGGGTCGAACTTGTCGGGGTGCTCGGTGAAGAACTGGCGGATGGTGCCGGTCATGGCAAGACGCAGGTCAGAGTCGATGTTGATCTTGCACACGGCGCTCATGGCGGCCTTGCGCAGCTGCTCCTCGGGGATACCCACGGCATCGGGCATCTTGCCGCCGTTGGCGTTGACCATCTTCACGTAATTCTGGGGCACGCTGGACGAGCCGTGCAGCACGATGGGAAAGCCGGGCAGGCGCTTTACCACTTCCTCGAGAATGTCGAAGCGCAGCGGCGGAGGCACCAGCTCGCCCTTCTCGTTGCGGGTGCACTGCGCGGCGGTGAATTTGTACGCGCCGTGGGAGGTGCCAATGGCGATGGCGAGGGAGTCGCAGCCGGTCTTGGACACGAACTCCTCAACCTCCTCAGGGCGGGTGTAGTGGGACTGCTCGGCGGAGACATTGACCTCGTCCTCCACGCCGGCCAGAGCGCCCAGCTCGGCCTCGACCACCACGCCGTGGTCATGCGCGTACTCGACGACCTTCCTGGTCAGGGCGATATTCTCCTCAAAGGGCTTGGATGAGGCGTCTATCATGACGGAGGTGAAGCCGCCGTCGATGCAGGACTTGCAGGTCTCAAAGCTGTCGCCGTGGTCCAGATGGAGCACGATGGGGATCTCGGGGCACTCGATGGCCGCGGCCTCCACCAGCTTCACCAGGTAGGTGTGGTTGGCGTAAGCGCGGGCGCCCTTGGACACCTGGAGAATGACGGGGGCCTTCTCCTCGCGGCAGGCCTCGGTGATACCCTGGACGATCTCCATGTTGTTGACGTTGAACGCGCCTACGGCGTAGCCGCCGTTATAGGCCTTTTCAAACATTTCTTTAGAAGTTACGATTGCCATTGACTGTTACCTCCAATGTATTATAATTATTACTTAGCAGAATAAATGGCTTTATTTGCCGCTATTACATTATCTTACCACGCTTTTTGCAAAAAATAAAGTCAAAATAGTTATTTTTCCGCGTCTTTGCAAAAATTTTATCGGTCTATTGTACAAGCGCGGTAAAATGTGGTATACTGTTGGCAATCTGGATAACCCGTTTGATTTTTCCCGGCGAAAATATTTTTTCAGGAGGATTTTTTATCATGGAAAAGGTTTTAAAAGGCGCGTGCATCATCGGCCAGTCCGGCGGGCCCACCGCCGTCATCAACGCCAGCGCTTACGGCGCCATCCGCGCGGGGCTGGACAGCGAAGTCATTACGAAGGTGTACGGCGCGGCGCACGGCATCCGCGGCGTGCTTGACGATGTGCTCTACGTCATGGACGAGGAGGATCCCGAAGAGCTCAAGCTGCTGCGCAACACCCCGTCCTCCGAGCTCGGCTCCTGCCGCTACAAAATGAAGGACCCCGATGTCGATGACACCGACTACAAGCGCATTCTCGAAATATTCAAGAAGTACGACGTGCGCTACTTCTTCTACAACGGCGGCAACGACTCCATGGACACCTGCAACAAGATCTCCAAGTACATGCAGCGCGTCGGCTACGACTGCCGCGTCATGGGCATCCCCAAGACCATCGACAACGACCTTTACGGCACCGACCACTGCCCCGGCTACGCCAGCGCGGCGAAGTACATCGCCACGTCCTGCATGGAGGTCGCCAAGGACGCCACGGTGTATGACAACTCCCAGATTACCGTCATGGAGATCATGGGCCGTCACGCCGGCTGGCTGGCCGCCGCCGCTTCCCTCGCGGCCCACTTCGGCGCCGGCCCCGACCTGGTGTACCTGCCCGAGGTCGACTTCGACATGGACAAGTTCTACGCCGACGTGGAGAAAATCTACAATGAGAAGAAAAAGGTGTTTATCGCCGTGTCCGAGGGCATCCACTACGCCGACGGGCGCTTCGTGTCCGAGGCGGAGACCAGCACCACCGACGGCTTCGGCCACGCGCAGCTGGGCGGCCTTGCCGTGAAGCTGTCCGAGGCGCTCAAGCAGCGCACCGGTGCCAAGGTTCGCGCCATTGAGCTGAGCCTGCTTCAGCGCTGCGGCGCACATCTGGCCTCCCTGGTCGATGTCAACGAGGCCGAGATGGCCGGGCGCGTTGCCGTCGAGTCCGCCGCCGCCGGCGACACCGATAAGATGGTCGCCTTCAAGTGCAGCCGCGAGGGCGGCAAGTACGTCTGCGAGACCGAGCTGCTGCCGCTGGATAAGGTCGCCAACTACGAGAAGAAGGTCCCGCTGGAGTGGATCACCCCCGAGGGCAACAACGTCACCTCCGACTACGTGGACTACGCCCTGCCTCTCATCCAGGGCGAGCCGGAGCTGCCGCTGGAGCACTCCCTGCCCCGCTACGCGAAGCTGCGCCGCGTCATCGCCAAATAAGGCGTGGAGGAGCGGAAAAAGCTCTCCTGCCTGCGCTGCGGCGGAGAGATGGGCTTCGTGATGACCGAGCACCTCCAGCTGGGCAAGACCGGCTGGCTCATCGGCGACTGGGGCAACCTTCTCGCCGGGGCCATGCTGGCGGACATCTACTGCTGCCGCGACTGCGGAAGGCTCGAGTTCTTCCGGCAGGAGGGCGGCGAGTTTGACGAGCAGCCCACGCCTCAGAGAAAGTGCCCCAACTGCGGCAGGGAGCACGATTTCGACTACCCCAAGTGCCCCTTCTGCTCCTACGATTACTACGGAAAATAAACCAAAACGCCTCCGGCGAAAGCCGGGGGCGTTTACAAGCTGCTCTCAAGGAGGATAACAGATGAAATACCGCAGACTTGGCAAAACCGGGCTGATGGTCAGCGAGATCGGCTTCGGCGCGGAGTGGATGGAGCGGCACAACGCCGCGGAATGTAAGGCGGTCATGGACCGGGCGCAGGAGCTGGGGATCAACCTTCTCGACTGCTGGATGTCCGAGCCGAACGTGCGCTCAAGCCTCGGCCAGGCGCTGTCCGGACGGCGCGGCAAATGGTACATCCAGGGCCACATCGGCTCCACCTGGCAGGGCGGGCAGTACGTCCGCAGCCGCGACGTGAACATATGCCGCGCGGCATTCGAGGATCTGCTTGCGCGCCTGCAAACCGACTATGTCGACCTGGGCATGATCCACTTTGTGGATACGGAAAGCGACTGGGACGGGGCCTTCAACGGGCCGTACTTTGATTACGTGATGGAGCTCAAGGCCGAGGGAAAGATACGGCACATCGGCATGAGCACCCACAACCCCGAAATGGCGAAAAGGGCGGTCGAGGGCGGCATTGTGGAGATGCTGCTTTTCAGCATCAACCCCGCCTTTGACCTGCTGCCGCCGACTGACAACCTCGACAACTACTTCGCCGAGGAATACCGATCCGGCCTTGGCGGCATCGACCCGGAGCGCGCCGCGCTGTACAGACTGTGCGAGCAGCGCGACGTGGGACTGACCGTGATGAAGCCCTACGCCGGGGGCAGGCTGTTCGACGAAAAGCGCTCCCCCTTCGGCGTGGCGCTCACGCCCGTGCAGTGCATCCACTACTGCCTGACCCACCCCGCCGTGGCGTCGGTACTGGCGGGCTGCGACACGCCCGAGCACGTTGAACAGGCCGTGGCCTACGAGAGCGCCACGGACGCGGAGAAGGACTACGCCAGCGTGCTGGCCAACGCGCCGAAGAACACCTTCGGGCAGGGCGAGTGCACCTACTGCGGGCACTGCCGCCCCTGCCCGGCGGAGATCGACATCGCCATGGTCAACAAGTACTATGACCTTGCCGTGATGCAGCCGGAGGTTCCGTCGACAGTGCGCGCGCACTACGCGGCACTGTCGCACCGCGCGGATGAGTGCGTCGCCTGCCGTGCCTGCGAGAGCCGCTGTCCCTTCGGCGTGAAGGTCGCGGAGCGCATGGCCAAAGCCGCAAAGCTTTTTGGGGACTGAGGCAAAAAAAGTTTCGTCAACCTTTTCAAAGGTTGCGTGGTCCAGGGGCAGAGCCCCCGGTCGCGGCCCGCAAGCCGCGAAGCTCCCCTATCGTCAAAAGGGATCAGGAAGGGTTCCCCGACGGCCCCGGAGGGACCGCTTTTTCTGACGCGCCAAAAACTCTCTGCCTGATACTCCGGGCAGGGATTTTTTTCACGACTCGTCACAATCCCGCGCGGCGGCGATGAGGGCCAGGCTGTCGCCGAGCTGGGTAAATATAGCCGAGAGCAGGTTCACGTCATCCGCCGGCATTCCCCGGGCCATGGCTGCGGCCAGCGCGCCCACAGCAGCCGGCAGAGAATCCGGGCAGCGCATACATATCACCTCTGTGCATTATATGCCCGCGCGAGCCCGTCTGCTCCCGGCTCATACTTTTCCAGAAAGGAAAAACGCAGGACAGGCACTCTTTTTGCTACTTCGTATATTAAAAATGTTGCAATATTTGTCATTGCCCGCCCTCTTCCGCGCCGGTTCTGCCCCTGTGTCAAGGCCACGCCCCCGCGCGTAATATGGCATGAGAGCAAGGCTCTCCAAACTGATAACTGGAGGAAGTTTTTTGGACAACAAACTCACCGCTTGCGACTATAAGAGCGGTATGCTCCCGGCGTGCGCGCCGCTGGCTCTGGCTTACACGCCAATGCAGCCCGGCAGCTCGCCGCGATACGAGGCCGACCAGGCGCTCATAAGAGGAACGCTTTTCCCGGGGCTCGACCTGCCCTTTATGAATATAGTCAACACAAAAAGCATGACCGACACCGCGCTGGGCGAGCTGATGGCGCTGCACTTCGTGTGCGACGAGCTCAAGCTCTATCTCGACACCCACAGCAGCGACAAAGAGGCTTTCGCCCTGCTCAAGGATATGCTTGCGCTGGCGCGCGAGGCCCACAGGCGCTATGTGGAAAAATATGGGCCCGTGAAATTTGAGGACCTCGAGAGCGCGGACAGCTACGCCTGGCTTGACAACCCCTGGCCGTGGAACTATTCGGAAAGGGAGGCATGAGAAATGTTCAGCTATGAAAAGCGTTTGCAGTACCCCGTGAAGATCGCCAACCCGAACCCGGCGCTGGCGAAGTTTATCATCAGCCAGTACGGCGGTCCGGACGGCGAGCTGGGCGCGTCGCTGCGCTATCTCAGCCAGCGCTACGCCATGCCCTGGCCCGAGCTCAAGGCCCTGCTGACCGACATCGGCACCGAGGAGCTTGGACACCTCGAGATGGTCGCGTCCATCGTGCACCAGCTCACGCGCAAGATGACCGACCAGGAGATTATCGACGCCGGCTTTGACACCTACTTCGTCGACCACACTGCCGGCGTGTACCCGCAGTTTGCCTCCGGCGCGCCGTGGACCGCCGCCACGATAGGCGTCAAGGGCGACGTGATAACCGACCTGACCGAGGACATGGGCGCCGACGCTACGATTGCGAAAGAACAACTTGCACCTAAAATACGATAGGACAAGCTGTTTCCCACAGTCAAAAACTACATATTAGACCGTATAAACGGCGTTTCTTACTTCCCAGCCGGGAGAAAGGAACGCCGCTTTTTTTATGCCCTCATGTTACGCATTAGGGGCAGAAAGAGCC
>JAMPGF010000009.1 GCA_023664105.1 Butyricicoccus sp.
ATCATTAAAACCCTGATAAAAAGCTCTTGGAGCTTTTTATCAGGGTTTAGTATAATATCAGGACAGGCATAACGACGCCCCCGGAGCACTGGGGCGGGGCGTTTTTGTGTTTTTGTGTTTTTGTGCCGCTGGCCGGCTGACATTACAGGAAATAGTCACTGCTGGATTCAAGGTGCTCTTTTACGATTTTGAGGAATGCCTTAATACTGGGATTTTCGGATTTTCGGTTCCAAATCATCATAATCCCTGAATTTTCCTGGATATCCGGATGATTAGAGACATCCAACCGGACAGGAATCAGCTTTTCATAGTGCGGATTGGTCAAATTGAAGGAAATTCCCTGTTTCTGCGCGATCAGCATAAAAAGAACGTGAAAGCTTTCAACGTATTTTTCGACGTTCGGCACAAAGCCTTCTGAGGCGCACAGGCTCAAAAAGACATCCGCGCCATTGTTGATCGCGGGATTGATCAGGATGAACTTCTCATTGCGCAGCTCTCCAATCGATACCATGTCTCTGCTGGCAAAGGGGTGCTCCGGCCAGACTGCAATGTGCAGATCACGGCGTGAGAGCAGCAGCTTGCCGAATTCGCTGCTGTCATACACGGAAAAAGAGGAGAGGATACCGATGTCGATCTTGCAGCTTCGGACTCCCTCCTTGACCTGCTCCGTATCCATATACTCCATGGTGACAGTCACGCTGGGATGGCGCTCCCGGAAGGATGTAAGTATGGCGGGAATGTGCGTCGGCTCGGTCAAATTGCCAAAAGCCACAGACAGGGAACCGATCAGGGCATTGGACATCTGCGCGGCGGAAATCATTTCACACTGCTCCATATATGCCTTGGTCAGATTGTAAAAGCGCAGACCAGCCGCTGTCAGCTCCACCTTTCGGGTATTGCGGTTGAACAGCTTTACTCCAAGTTCGCTCTCCATTCCGGAGATCATCTTGCTCAGACCTGGCTGGGAGATATACAGCTTTTCCGCCGCAACCGAAAAGTTCAGGCATTCAGCCAATGTCAGGAAATGCTTAAGTTCATGAAAAATCACAGGCTTACCCCCATCCATCATCGATCCCGGCAGTGCATCCTGACCGGAGACGCTCCATCTTGTTATTTGCTTATTATAGTCCTTTCATGAGGAAAAAGCAATTAGCACATTCGCCATTAAAAAGCGATTAATTACTAAAATAAATAAATCCGGCCTTCAATTATTTTTCCATATTTGACAAACAGTTTGCTTTTTGCAATAATTGAGGCACAAAAGGCCAATAATATTTCGGCACTTACAACAAAAGGCAACTGATTTATGAGCAGGGGGAATGCGTATGAAGGCAAAACTGGCTGTCCTGGGAGGCGGCAATACCGGCTGTATCATGGCGGCGGAATTTACCTTGAGAGGGTTTGACGTGACTCTCTACGAGGACAGGAGCTACTGGCACGAACACATCGACGATATCGTCGCTAAGGATAACACGGTCACTGTCACCGGAAACGATCTTACCGGAGACGCGCGAATCGCAAGAATCACCGACGATCTTCAGGAAGCCCTGCATGACGCGGACATCGTCTTTGTCGCTATCGTATCCTGGCGCCATCAGGAGATCATCGACAAGCTGAAAACAACGCTCCGCGAGGGACAGGTTGTCATCTTCTCCGCCGGCAACTTTGCTTCCGTTCGCCTGCGCAAGGCGCTGGGGGAAGATTTCCCTGTCGTAGTGGGTGAAATGATGGGCAATATTTTCCCCTGCCGCATGACCGGCGGGAACAGGGCAGTGATCGCGATGCCGCTGAAGGGGAAAATGGTTGCCGCGTTCCCCGCGGTTGACACGCCGAAGCTTATGGAAGCCGCAGGCCAGGTATTTGACTGCACTCCCGGGAAAAACGTGCTGGATACGGCCTTCAATTCCCCCAACGTAGTCATTCATGTTGCTGTTTCCCTGATGAACATGGCAAATGCGGAGAAGTATGAGCACTTCGCCATGTATCAGGCCGGTCTCAGCCCTTCCGTGCTCAAGTGCGTGCAGGCGGTGGAGAACGAAAAGCAGGCGCTTATGGAGAAGATGGGTTACCATCAGGTCAGCCACCTTGGCCATTTGGAGCATCTGATGGCTTACGGCGAGTATCCGGAGCTGGAGCTCTTCCGTTCACTTGAGGGCCCGAATTCCCGTCTCCACCGCTATATCAATGAGGACGCCTACTGCGGCGACTGCATGATCCTCTCCCTGGCGGAGCGGATTGGCCTGGAAATGCCCATGCTGCGCGCCTACATGAAGATAGCCTCCTGCATCAATGATATTGACTACGTCTTTGAAGGCATTACCCTGGACAAGCTGGGTGTTACCGGAGAAACTCCGGATGAGATAAATACATATCTCGATTATGGGAAATAAACCGGGATACCAAAAAATTAAAGGAGGAAATAAAAACATGAAAAAGAAAATTCTTGCACTGCTCCTGGCTCTGGTGACGGTTCTGTCCCTGGCCGCATGCGGCGGCAGCAGCAACTCCGACAGCGCCAGCGATCCCGGCAGCTCAAGCAATGCACCCGCTGGCACATCCGGCAGCGCGTCCGGAAGCAGCAGCAGCGACACGGCTTCCGACTTTGATGAGATCACGTTGAACTGGGGCATAACTCCCGCCCCCACCTCCGGCGACGCCGAATCCGCCAACCGCCTGGCCGGCCTCATCAACGAGTACACCGACGGCAAGGTCAAGGTGGAAGTGTTCCCCGGGGCCACTCTGGGCGGCGAGGATGTCACGCTGGAAAACCTGCTCAGCGGCACCGCGGACATGGGCAACGTCTCGCCCAATGTTGTGGCCACCGTTGCTCCCGAGATGAACGCGCTGTGCCTGCCCTTCCTGTATAACAACTTTGATGTGGCCAAGAGCGTGCTGGGCGACCCGGAGTACACCGCCAAGATTAATGAGATCCTGAACCCCTATGGCCTGAAATACCTGGGTATCTCCTACATCGCCCCCCGTGTTATCACGACCAACGATGAAATCCATGTCCCCTCCGACTGCAAGGGCCAGGTTATCCGCGTCATGGGCGGTCAGATTTATTCCGACATCTATGCGAACTGGAATCTGAATACGACCATTATCAGCTGGGGCGAATGCTATACCGCTATGCAGCAGCACACCGTTGACGGCATCGACGGCGGCAACGAGCCCAGCATGGATATGGCCTTCTATGAGGTTGCCAAGTACAATGTCCAGCTCGACTATGTGTATCATGCGCAGATGATCCTGATGTCCATGGAGAAGTACAACAGCCTGTCTGAGGCCACCCGTAATGCTCTGGACACCGCCGCCGCCGAAAACCTGACCTGGGCTGTCCAGTTTGCCTATGACCACTGGGTAGATGACACCGCCGAGGTGCAGACCGAGCCCTACAACATGACCAATATCAACCTGAGCGCGGAAGAGCGTCAGGCCTGGATCGATGCATCTCAGCCCGTTTATGAGAAGTATGCCCCCATTATCGGCGATGACTTCTACAACTGGCTGACGGGCTTAGCCGCGGAGAAGAACGCGGAGTACACCTGATTTCATATCCCACTGAGTACTCCTGATTGATAGTACGGACGTGCGCGTCGATTGGCACAGCTTCATATTGACGCGCACGCTTTTTATCTGTACCTGCCGCTGCGATATTTCGGAAGGAGCAAACAATGAGAAGTCTGAAAAAAGCTTATAACCTGCTGACTAAATTTGAAATCTGGTTCCTGTTTATCATTTTCTTCCTGACAACAGTCGCTGTTGTCGTAAACGTATTCCTGAGAAAGCTATTCAACGTTTCCTTTCCCTGGATCGATGAGCTCTCCCGCTTCATTATGCTCATCACCATCTGCTTGGGCCTGAGCATTGCCGTTACAAATGACAGCCACCCCAGGATGGACGCGGTACAGGGCCTGTTCAGGGGAAACGCAAAAAAGGCAATGGTTCTGCTTGCCGATCTCATCACAGTGGCCATTCTGGCCATCGTCTCCTGGTATGCCATACAGCAGGGGATAAAAACCATTCGGAACAATGCGGACCTGGCAACAATTCCCCTGAAGCTGTGGATGTTCTGGATTTTTATTCCAATCGGATATGTTGGCGCGGTAATCCGCGGTATTGTAAACATTGTGTTCGACATATTGGATTTCTCCGGAAAAGACCCCCGCAAGCTGCCAGCTGAAAGCACAGGCAGTCCTGGAGAGGAGGTAGAAGAATAATGCTTGTTATTGTCGCATTTTGGGTATTGCTTTTACTGGGCGTCCCTATTTTTGCTCTCCTGCTGGGCACAAGCGTTATCGGTTTGGATCTCTATTCCACCACGAATCTGATGATTGTGCCCTCCCAATTTTACAACGGCATCAATCAGCAGACCCTGCTTGCCGTCCCGTTTTTCATTGTGGCGGGCACCCTGGCCTCCCGCGGCAAAACCTCTCACTATCTGGTCAAATGCATGAATCTGATTTTCGGACGGCTCCACGGCGGCGCTATCATCGCGGCTATCTTCGCCTGCGCATTCTTTGCCGCTATCAGCGGTTCCGCCATGGCCACGGTGGTGGCCATCGGCTCGGTGATCCTGCCGTCGCTGAAAAACACCGACTATCCGGAAAACCTGGCGGTCGGCGCTATCTGCTCCGGAGGCTCCCTGGGCATTCTCATTCCGCCCAGCGCTCCCATGGTCATGTTCTGCGTGGCAATGGAATGCTCCGTGGGCAAGATGTTCATGGCCGGCTTTATTCCCGGCATTATGCTGGCAGTCGCCTGGGCAATATATGTGTATTTCTACTGCCGGACCCACAACTGCGGGACCCCTCTTAAATTTGAAAAGGGCGAGGCAAAAGAAATTCTGGTGAACTCGATTCCCGCGCTGCTGTTTCCCGTCATCGTGCTGGGCTCCATCTACACCGGCTGGGCCACTCCCACTGAGGCGGCCGCCATCTCCGTTGTCTATGTCATGGCGATCGAGACATTCCTGTACAAAACCGTCCGCTTCAAGGATTTTGCAAAGCAGTTCTTCGATTCCCTGGTAACCAGCGCCACGCTTCTGACCATCATCGGCACGGCAAGCATCCTGAGCTACTTTATTACCATGAAGCGCATTCCGGACATGGTAGTGGCCTTCATTGGGGGCTTCGTGTCCAGCCCCACCATGCTGCTGATCCTGGTGCTGATCTTCCTGTTTATTGCCGGATGCTTTGTTGACACGATCTCTCTGATCGTCGTCCTGGCCCCTATCCTTGTGCCAACCCTGAACAGCTATCACATCGACCTGATTTTCTTCGGTATCCTGGCTGTACTGTGCTCTCAGGTGGGTTATATCAGCCCGCCCTTCGGCACCAACCTGTTTGTTACTATGCGCGTTTCTCAGAAGTCCTTCGGTTATGTGTCCCGGTCAATCGTGCCATACATTATCATCATCCTGTGTTTTACGCTGCTGATTTCTCTCTTCCCTGACCTGGTTCTCTTCCTGCCGAAGCACATGATGGGATAGTACCGCGGCGGCTGCGCCGCTATTCTGTGAATTTCATTATTTTTTTAGGAGGCCAACGAGTAATGGCAAAGAAAGTATTTTACCAAAACAGCACCAATTATACGCAAACACTCGCTGACTATGCCGTAGGAATGACCTATGACAAGATCCCCGCCGAGGTTCTGGAACGGGCAAAGATGCTGGCGCTGCATACCATCGGCTGCTCTCTTGCCGCCGGTAATCTGCCCCAGGCCAGGGCCGCGATCCGTACCGCCGGGGAGCTTAACGGCGGCGCAGGCGGCGGCGCCACCTTATGGGTGGGCGGCGGAAAGGCCAGCCCCGCTTCCGCCGTGTTTGCCAACGGCTCCATCGCCGATATTCTGGACTGGGAGGACTGCGCCTGGACCGGCCATCCCTCCGCCGGCGTCATCCCCGTGGCTGTTGCCATGGCTGAGGACCTGCACAAAAGCGGCAAGGATTTTCTTACCGCTGTCGTCACCGCCTATGAGGTCTATACACGCGTAGCCATGTCGGTACAGCCGCCGGCGGATTTCAACCACGCGATGGGCTGGGGCATTTGCAGCTGGCAGCTCTTTGCCTGCTCGACGCCCGCCGCCAAGCTGATGGGCTTTGACAGCCACAAAATGAATCAGGCCTTCGGAGCCACCTGCGTTTATACCCCCATCAACTCCAACCTCATGCAGGCGACCATGTCCAACTTCTACCATTATCAGCACGGCCAGACCGCTCAGAGCGGCATTCTCGCCTGCCTGAACGTCAAGGAGGGCTTGGACAATCTCCTGGATGGCCTGGACGTGCCCTATGCCTACAGCGAGCATGTGACCACTGAGGAAAAGCGCTATTGGCTGAACAAGGATCTGGACAAGTTCCTGATGATGAATATTCTGGTCAAGCACTGGCCCGCCAACATGTGGATACAGACTCCCGTTGAAATTGTTCATGACCTGGCGAAGGAACACAGGTTCAATCCGGACGATATCGCCGGGATCGTCATTGATCCGCCCACCCAGTACCGTATGCAGTTCTATGAGGAGGGATTTTCCTCCCTGATGGACGCCCAGTTCAGCATGCCCTTCGTTATCGCCTCCATGCTCTACAACATAGACCGCCCCGGCCCCAACTGGTACGACCGGGAGCTGTTTACCGATCCCCGCATCATCACGCTTGCCAAGAAAATCAAGGCCGGTCCCAGCCAGGAGGATACCTTGCAGGGTTCCTTTGTGAGGTTCCAGTCCGGCGATTTCCCCGTAAAGCATGTCACCATAACAATGAAGGACGGCACAGTTTACGAGAAAACCCTGTCAAAGCATAAGGGCCATCCCGACAATATGCTCTCCCGGCAGGAATTCTGTGATCTGTTCATTAACAACGCCACCTTCACCCTGTCTGAGGAAAAGGCCCGGAAACTGATGGACTTTATTCTCAACGTTGAAGATGCGGAGGATATGTCCGCCATCGGCGAGCTGTTCAAATAAATTGGAAAGGATGAGTACTATGGGATTCAGCTTGAACAAGTTGCAGGGAGACGCCACCGCGCGCCTGTCTGCCTACACGAAAAACCTTAAATACGGCGATTTGCCGGCCGAGGTGGTCGAACGGGCAAAGATGATCAACATGCACGCCATCGCCGCATCTCTGGCGGCAAACGCCACCGATATGTCCCGCCGTGCCATTGAGCTGGGCAAGGCCTGCAACGGCGGCGAAGGCGGCGGGTCTACCCTGTGGATCGACGGCGGAAAGGTCAGTATGGCTAACGCGGCCTTTGTCAACGGCGCCCTGTGCGATATGCTGGACTGGGAGGACTGCGCCTGGACCGGACATCCCGCCGCCGGCGTCATTCCCGTGGCCTGGGCTGTGGCCGAGGCGCAGCACAAAAGCGGCAAGGAGCTTATTGAAGCCATTGTCGCCGGGTATGAGGTCTATACCCGCGTGGCTATGGCGGTACAGCCGCCCAAGGGATGGGACTATTTCAAAGGCTGGGGCCTGACCACGTGGCAGATCTTTGCCTGTGTCACCCCTGCCGCAAAGCTGCTGGATCTGACCGAGGATCAGATCAATCAGGCCTTTGGCTTCGCCGCGGTGTGCAACCCGATCCCCAGCGTGCTGCACCACTCGACCATGTCCGACGGCTACCACTATGAGCACGGTTTCCGCGCCAAGGACGGCGTCATGGCGGCGCTGGTGGCGAAAAGCGGTGTCGAGAACTTCATGGAAGCGCTGGATGATCCGTATTGCTACCACTATCATCTCACCTCAGATCCCAAGCCGGAGTGGTACACGAAGGAGCTGGGCGAGACCTACTACATCATGACTACCCTCTGCAAGCACTGGCCCGCCAACATGTGGGTACAGACTCCGCTGGAGATCACCTACAATCTGGTGACAAAAAATTCCCTCAAGCCTGAGGATATCAAGGAGATTATCATTGATCCGCCCACCCAGGGCCGCATGACCGTTCGTGAGGACGGCTATTCCTCCATCACGCAGGCCCAGTTCAGCGTACCCTTCGCCTTGGCCTCGGTAGTCTGCGACCCCAATCCCGGCCCGCAGTGGTACTCTGACGAACGCCTCAAGGACCCCAGAGTTTTGGCTATCGCCAAAAAGGTGCGCGGCGGCGAGGGACGGCCCCACCAGCTGGAAGAGTCCTTCGGACTGTTCAAGGCCGGCTCCCATCCCCGCAAGACCATCACCATCATCACCAACGACGGACGGAGGCTGGAGGAATCCATGGACTGCCACCCCGGCCATCCAAGCAACATGATGAGCCGCGGGGAGTTTTCCGACCGGTTCCGCCTCCAGGCCGGATTTGCCATGGACGATCCTGAGAAAATCGAGCGCGCGGTAAACATCCTTTGCAATATCGAGCAGGTGGAGGACATCGCCACTGTCTCTGATATTCTTCATCGGTAATCCTCAAAAGCTGCCTGGGCTGTTCAGCCCAGGCAGCGTCAAAATACCGCGGCGGAAAGAGGTTGAAAACCATGAAAAGATACGCAGTGATCGGGTTTGGCTGCGCCGGATACTCCGCGGCAAAAACTCTTCGCGAGTGCTGCCCGGACTCCGTCATCGACGTATATTCCAATACGACCGACGCACCGGCAAATCCAATGCTGACAACTTATTATGTTTCCGGCAGGATCAGCCGGAAGGAAGTGTTTCCCTTAGGGGAGAAAGAGGAGATCGTCGACAGTCTGAATATTCATCTCTATGAAGAAACTCCGGTCGTCCATCTGAAGGCCAGGTCGCGTACGGTGGTTCTGTCAAACGGAGAAGAACGCAGCTATGACGACATTGTGCTTGCCACCGGATCGCATCCGCTGGTGCCGCCTGTCCCCGGAATGCCGGAAAAGGGCGTTTATGTCATGCGCACCGTATATGACGCGGACAGGCTTCTGGACGCCGTCAGCGGCGGTATTTCTTCCGCGCTGGTAATAGGCGCTTCCTGGGTCGGTATCAAGGTCGTGGAGGCGCTGTATGCCCACGGCGTCCCCGTCACGCTCGCTGACATGGCTCCCCGGATTTTCCCGACGGCCTCACTGCCCGGAACGGCGGAGGCCATTCACCGGCGCCTGGAGGAAAAGGGGATCCGGCTGCTCTTCGGACAGGGGATCGCGTCATTCCGGGAAGAGGACGACGGCATCGTGACAGTGTTCTCTGACGGTACGGAGGTCAAAAGCGGAATCGTAGCCCTGTGCCTGGGCCTAAGGCCCACTGTGGGTTATCTGGACCGGAGCGAGCTGACAATTGGGCGCGGCATCCGTGTGGACCGGCGCATGCGCACGAGCGTTCCCCACATTTACGCCGCAGGCGATTGCTGCGAGGCGGAGGAGATCGTCAGCGGAGAGCATTTGGTTGTAAATCTTTGGGCAAACGCCGGGATGCAGGGCCGGGTTGCCGCCCGGAATATCGCGGGATATGGGGACGAATTCCAGGGGAATTTCACGCACAATATCACCCATTTCCTGGATATTGATTTCATTGGCATCGGCGATAACCGTATTGAGGGGGAGCGCATCGCATACGAATCCCCCGACGGCTGGACATTTGAGATGATTCTCCAAAACGGAACGCCAAGGTGTGTGAATATTCTTGAAAATCACCTTTTATCCGGCCCGGCAAAAGCCGCTCTGATCAAACGCCTTACCGCGCCGGAGTGCAGCTTGGGCTTCGATACGGTTTCTGCCCTGGCGCAGGCGGGATTGCCGGAGGAAATTATCAGAAAAATAAAAGGAGAACGCTATGACGACACTTGATCAAAAGCTGAAAGCAAAAATTCCGGGCGCCGATACCGGCATCGAAATCAGGAGAACCATTTGTGATATCTGCGCCCCTGTCCATCACTGCGGTATTGACGCGTATGTCAAAGACGGCAAGGTCATCAAAGTGGAGGGCACGCCGGAGCATCCGTATAACAGGGGCGTTCTGTGCACGAAAGGCCAGTGCAGCCGTCAGTACATCTACCGGGAGGACCGTATCCGCACGCCCATGAAGCGGGTAGGGGAGAAGGGCGAGGGCAAGCTTGTCCCCATCAGCTGGGAAGAGGCCTATCAGACCATCAGCGAAAACCTCAACCGTATCAAAAGGGAGTACTCTCCCCACAGCGTGGCCTTTTTCTCCGGCTATGCCAAATGGTACCGCCCATTCTATCACCGCTGGGTGTATGATTTCGGCTCGGTGAATTTCGGCACCGATGACAGCGTCTGCAACAACTCCGGTGTGATGGCCTGCCGCTGCACGGCGGGGATCCCCTTCAAGCCGGACATGGCTCACGCAAATACCTTCCTGGGCTGGGCCTACGGCGGCTACTACAGCGCCCACGTCAGCGTGGCCGGCGTAAAAGCGCTGAAGGAGCGCGGCGGTAAGGTTATTATTGTCGATCCCAAGATCACTCCGGCCGTTAAGAACCTGGCCGATATTCATCTCCAGCTCAAGACCGGCACCGACGGCGCCCTCGCCTTAGGCATGGCAAAGCTCATTATCGACAACGGCTGGACGGATGAGGCTTTCATCAGGGAGCATACTTACGGCTATGAGGAGTATAAGGAATATGTGTCCCGGTGGGATCTGGATAAGGTCAGCGGGATCACCGGCATTCCCGCGGAGCTGATCTACGAGGCCACGAAGCTGTATGCCACCAACGGTCCGGCCTGCATCAACGAATCCTGTTCCACTGTGGCGCATCACATTAACGGTTTTCAAAATTACCGCGCCATCGCCATGCTCAACGCCCTCACCGGCAACTTTGACCGCCCCGGCGGCGCTTTGCCGATGGAGGACACCTATAACCTCCGCGCCGCCGGTTTCAGTACCAGGGAGCTTGAGTTCTCCTGCGCCAATAAACCGGACTATCCCCATATCGGGGCCGGGAAATTCCCTCTTTGGGATGAGCTGGTCAATGAATTCCAGTCCGTAGACCTGCGCCGCCAGATCATCGAAAGCACCCCCTATCCGGTCAAGGGCCTGTTCGCGCTGGGGTTGAACATGAAGATGCTCCCGGGCACGCAGCAGACTGTTGAAGCACTGAAGAAACTGGATTTCTTTGTGGATGTGGACCTGTTCATGACGCCAGCGACAAAGTATGCGGATATCGTACTGCCTGCCTGCTCCTCTTTTGAACGAGGCGAGTTCAAGGTCTATCCCGGCGGCTGGGCTGTACTGACCAAGCCGGTGATCGCCCCGCTGTACGAGTCCAAGTCGGATCTGGATATCCTGCTGGAGCTGATGCCCTATCTCGGCATCCGGGACGAGCTTCTGGAAAAGGGCTACGAGGCCTGCATAGAATGGCTGATCGAAGGCTCCGGCCTGAGTATGGAGGAGCTTCGCGGCAGCGACATTCCCATTAAGGTCCCCGCCGCCAAACCCTATGTGCCGGGCACTCTGACCGCGAAAGGCTATGGCACGCCCTCCGGGAAGTTCGAGTTCAAGTCCCAGCTGATCGAAAAGTACAGCCAAAGCCACGGCCTGGAAGCGCTGACCACTTACCGGGACTGCTTTGACGATGACACTGACCCCTCCTGTGCGGAGAAGTATCCTCTGTGCCTTACCACCGGCACCCGTCTGCCGAACACTATTCACTCCCGTTTCCATGAGGTTCCCTGGGCCCGCTCCATGCGGCCGGAACCCATGGCGGATATCAACCTCGCGGACGCAAAAGCCAGAGGGATTGAACAGGGCGATATCATCGTGCTGGAAAGTCCCGACGGACAGCTGGAAGTCAAGGCCAATCTTACCGGCAAGGTGCGCTCCGGAAACGTGCACCTTATCCACGGAATAACAGGGAGCGACGCCAACATGCTCACCAGTCCCGTTCACCTGGACCCTTACTCCGGCTTCCCCGCGTATAAGTCCATCAGATGCAATTTCAGGAAGAAATAAGGGGGCGTATTCATGAAATACTATATTCTTTTTGACCCGTCAAAATGTTGCAGCTGCGGTGCGTGCATGATGGCCTGTATGGATCAGAACGATATCAACCTGTCCGCCGGAGAGAAGCCCTTCCGCTGGGTACGTGAATTTGAGGACCGGGGCAAAGGAATCGGCGACTGTACATACATGTCCATATCCTGCCGTCACTGTGCCGACGCGCCCTGCGTAACCGGCTGCCCTGTCGGCTGTCTGAAAAAAGATCCTGCCACCGGGATGACCGTCTATGACCGCAGCAAATGTATCGGCTGTCACAGCTGCTCTATGGCATGCCCCTTCGGAATTCCCGGCTTCAGTGCCGCCGACGGCAAAATGATCAAGTGCGACGGCTGCTATGTCCGCATCGAAAACGGCATGAAGCCGGCCTGCGTGCGCGCCTGCGCCTTCGAGGCCCTGACCTGCCTCAGCGAAGAGGAATTCGCCCGGTTGGAGCGGGAAAGATCCATAGACGCAATGCTCAAGGCGGTTAACCATCTCTAATACTAATTCTCGATTGAAAGCTCAATCGAGAATTCCGTGTGCTGCGCACGCTCGCGCCGCGCAAAGCGCGTCGCACCGTCTGCTGTGCATGGATATCCGTAAGGCGGCGAAGCCGCCAACGGCTATCTCATCATTAAAACCCTGATAAAAAGCTCTTGGAGCTTTTTATCAGGGTTTAATATCATCTGTATTTTGGGAAGCACCCTGACAAATTAAAGATTATCCTCGACTTAAACGGAATAATATGCTATGCTAAAGAAAAAAGCAAGCTGATACCGCTAAATAAATGAGTCAGGAGGAACACACATGAGAAAAACAAAAATCATCTGCACCCTTGGGCCTGCCGTGGACAGCCCCGACATGATACGCGCCCTGATCCGCGGGGGCATGAACGCCGCCAGATTCAACTTCTCCCACGGGACCCACGAGGAACAGCTCTCCCGCCTGAACATGTTCAAGGCTGTCCGGGACTCCATGAGCTATCCGGTAGCTACGGTCCTTGACACCAAGGGGCCCGAAATCCGTATCAAAAGCTTTGAGACCAAATCCGTTGAGCTGAAGGCCGGCGACGCCTTCACGCTGACCACCGAGGATATTGTCGGCGATGAGCACAGGGTCTCCGTCACTTATGCCAGCCTCCACAACGAGGTGGAGCCCGGCACCCTGATCCTGATTGACGACGGCCTCGTCGGCATTGAGGTCAGCCGGATCAACGGGCAGGATATCGTCTGCACCGTGGTAAACGGCGGCACGCTCTCGGCCAACAAGTCCATCAACATCCCCGGCGTACATATCCAGCTTCCCTCCCTGACCGAGCGGGACATTGACGACATCCGCTTCGGCATCGAGAACGATTTCGATTTCATCGCCGCCTCCTTCGTCCGCAAGGCCGCGGACGTGGAGGAGATCCGCAAGGTCCTGCGCACCTACGGCGGGGAGAAAATTCAGATAATCGCCAAAATCGAGAACCAGGAGGGCGTGGATAACCTTGACGAGATAATTGCTGCCGCCGACGGAATTATGGTGGCCCGCGGCGACCTGGGCGTGGAGATCCCCGCCGCGCAGGTGCCCGTCTTGCAAAAGAAGATGATCCGCAAGGGCCTGCACACCGGCAAGATCGTGGTCACGGCCACGCAGATGCTCGACTCCATGATGCGCAATCCCCGTCCAACCCGGGCGGAGGTGTCCGATGTGGCAAACGCCGTTTTTGACGGCACCACCTGCATAATGCTCTCCGGCGAGACCGCCAGCGGCAAGTACCCGCTCGAGGCGCTGGAGACCATGAACCGCATCGCGGTCGAGACGGAGGGCTCGATCGATTTCTGGACGCGGATGCACCAGTTCCTTGAGGGCCCCGAGACGCTCAAGTCGACCATCAACGACGCCATATCCCACACCTGCTGCCTGACCGCAAAGGACCTGGGCGCCGCCGCCATCACGACTACCACCGATTCCGGGCATACCGCGCGGATGATCAGCCGCTTCCACCCCAGCTGCCCCGTCGCGGCGCTGACCATGCGCGAGAAGGTGCGCCGCCAGCTCGCCCTGTGCTGGGGCGTCTATCCCTACCTCACCGGGGAGGTCACTTCCACCGACCGGATTTTCTCCCTGTGCGCCGAGGTCGCGCTCAAGGAAGGCATCGCCAAAAACGGGGACACCATCGTTGTCACCGCCGGAGTGCCCCTTGGCAGGGCGGTGGAGACCAATCTGCTCAAGGCCCATGTGATCGACGAAACAGACAACGTCCGCCCCGGTTATAATTTACATTGAGTCCGGGGACCGATAAGCCGGAGGATGTCGCTTGGGCACAAATATGTTGAGGTGGAGAGAGATGAAAAGCATTCGAAAGAGAATAACGGTCTGCATTGCGGCGACCGTCCTGATCAGCCTGCTCGCCGTCGGCGTTTCCAGCAGTTTAAGGTCACGGGCGAGCTGTCCATCATGTTCGCCGCGCCGCTTTACGAGGGCGGCAGCCAGGACGGGAAGATAGTGGGCGTGGTCTATTTCGTGCCGCCGGAGACCTTTCTCAACGATATCGTCTCCTCCATCAAGCTGGGCGAGAACTGCCGGGCGTACATGATCAACCGATCCGGCGACACCATCGCCGACATCACGCTCGACACCGTCACGACCCAGAATATTGAAAGTGAGGCAAAAAGCGACCCCTCACTCCAGAGCCGTGTAGAGCTGCACAAGGCTATGCGCGGCGGGGAAAACGGCTTCAGCTCCATGGAGCAGGCCAGTTCCATTCAGGAGCTTGCGGCGACAATTAACGACATTTCCACCAACGCAAAAAAGACCTCAGCCGCCGCGGAGGAAGCCGGACGCTCCGTTGAGCAGGTCGGCTCTCAGCTTGGAACCAGCGTGAAATATGTCAGGGAGCTTAACGCAGCTATGGAGCAGATGTCAAGCTCCTCTGAGAAGATTTCCAAGATTATCTCAGCCATTGAAAGTATTGCGTTCCAGACCAATATACTCGCTCTGAACGCCGCGGTGGAGGCGGCCAGAGCCGGCGCCGCGGGAAAGGGCTTTGCCGTGGTAGCCGATGAGGTGCGCAATCTGGCCACAAAATCTGACGAGGCCGCCAAGGCTACAAAGGATTTGATCGAAGGCTCCATTAATTCAGCAGCAGAGGGCAGCCGTGCGGTGGAACGCGTTACGGAGGCCTTGGAGCGTACCAATAAAATCGCGGGCGGCGTGTCCGCGCAGATGAACGTAGTGGTGGAGTCTGTGGAGAGGCAGACGGCTGATCTGGAGCAGGTTACCGAGGGCATTGACCAGATTTCCTCCGTGGTGCAGACCAACAGCGCGACTGCCGAAGAGAGCGCCGCCGCCAGCGAGGAGCTTTCCGCCGAGGCGTCGGGGCTCAAGCAGATGGTGGACCAGTTCACGCTCGCCTCGGAGATGAAGCAGGAGAGCAAGGCAATGCGCTGAGGCGAAAGGGAAACGTTTCGTCAAGCTTTTCATAGCGCCGTCTCATTAAAACCCTGATAAAAAGCTCTTGGAGCTTTTTATCAGGGTTTAGTATGAACAGTGCAAAATACCCCCACAGGCGCACGCCGGCGGTCCGTTCCGTAACATCCTGAATCGCCTTGTCCGGAATTTCCTCAAGGCGCTATTTTGTAATCGCAGTATTCATAGGCCGCCCTATCAAAAATCTTCCATGTTATATTTTTCGGGCTCAAAAACCCGCTTGATGCGCTCGAGCAAATCGTCGGGTGTGAAGGGCTTGAGGATATAGCCGCGCACGCCCCCGGAGTTCACCGTGACGATGTCATAGTCCTTTCCCCAAGCGTCCGTGATACGCAATAAAATTATCGCCGCGTCATCGACCGCCAGAATGCGGCTTTTACCGCGTTTCGTTCCCTGGGTAGCCATTACTGCTCCTCCTGCATTTTGAAAGCTCGCCCAGCAGCGCTTCCGCGTTGTCGTCCTCGAACAGGCGGTTTTCTGAGAATTTCACGCAAAGAGCTTGACGAATTACAATTCGCGGAATATAATAAAATCACGAATTACAATTCGCTATACGGGAGGAGAAGGACAATGAAATTTTGTGAACGGCTCAAGAATTTAAGAGAGGAAAAGGCTCTGACACAGGCCCGGCTTTCTGAGCTCGCCGGCATCTCGTCCCGGATGATTCAAAAATATGAGTGCGGCACGAGCCGGCCGAGGTTTGACGCCGCCGAAAAGCTGGCGGCGGCGCTCGGCATTTCCGTTTCCGAACTGCTCGGCGAGGGCGGAACGCTTGTGGCCCAGGCCGCCGAAATGTACGGCACCAGGGGCGCGCGGCAGGCGCAGGAGCTCACGGATGAGGTGACCGGGCTGTTTGCCGGAGGGGAGATGGCGGACGGTGACATGGACGCTATGATGAAGGCCATCTCCGACGCGTACTGGATCGCCAAGGAGAAGAACAGGAAATTCGCGCCCAAAAGCCGCGGCGGGCGTGGCTGACGGAAAGATGGATTTTTTTGGAAAGGGCGGTGAGGGGAAATGTACGCCTCCGCGTCTGAAATCGTCCGCAGGGCGGACCGTATTGTAAAGCGGTGCGGGACACGTGAGCCTCACGAAATAGCGCGGGAGCTCGGTATTGAGATACTCTACTGCCCGTTCAAGGCGCAGCGCGGCGCGTATAAGGTCATCATGCGCAACCGCTTCATGTTCGTCAAAAATGACTTGGACCCGGTTATGGAGAATACCGTCCTGCTCCATGAGCTCGGGCACGACAGCCTGCACCGCGGCGAGGCCACGAGGGCGGGAGGCTTCAAGGAGTTCAATATTTTCGACGTGCGCGACAGCAGGATGGAGTATGAGGCGAACGTGTTTGCCACACAGATTGCGCTGCCGGACGACGACTTTCTGGAGCTTGCCGAGCGAGGCTACGACGTGCAGCAGATCGCCCAGGCGCTGTGCTCGGACGTAAACCTTGTGGCGCTGAAGGCGGACACGCTCATCTCGCGGGGCTACCGGCTCAGGCCGCAGGCGCACAGGAATGATTTTTTGAAGTTTGACAGATGAGGCGGGGAAATGAAAGCACGGCGCTTACTTTGAAAGCCCTCCGGCACGCTCTAAAATCAGCTGGGCAGTGATGCTCACAGCAATCTCAGCCGGGGTTTCCGAGCGGATGGGCAGGCCGATGGGGGCCCATACCTTTTCAAAATCCGCGTCGGAAAAGCCCGTTTCTTTTAATTTTGCGGTAAGGGCAGCGGTTTTCTTCCGGGAGCCGATCACGCCGATATAGCGGACGGGGTACTTCATGACCTGGGACTGGACCAGCAGGTCGTCGCTGTGCCCGCGGGTCATGATAATTACCCAATCCTCGGCGGTAAGCTCAACTGTGTCGGACACGCGGGTGTAGTCGACCCGCAGAACCGCCTCCGCGCCGGGAAACAGCTCCGGGCGGCAGAACTCCGGGCGCTCCTCAAGCACCACGCAGCGGAAGTCAACCGCCGCCAGCGCGGGAACCAGGGCCTGGGAGACATGGCCGCCGCCGAAAATATAGACACGGCCACGGGAGCGCAGGCGGGCATGCTCGCTTCTGACCCACTCAATGGCCGCGTCCTCGCCGCCGGGCAGATAGCGGAAGCTGACACGCACCTCGCCGCCGCATATCATTCCCAAGTCCCCTTCCTTCGCAGGGTGGAGAGGGAAGGCCGCTTCCACGGATACGCGGGAGGACAGCACCTCAAGCGCGGTTTGCTCGCAGCGGTACTCCACTGAGCCGCCGCCCACGCTTCCGGCGGCGCGGCCATGGGAGGTCACCGCCATCATGGCGCCCACCCCCCTGGGCGCGGAGCCGCTGACGGACTCGACCGTTACCAGAACCGCATCCTCACCGGCAGACAGGGCTTGCTCCAAATACTGAAAAATATTCATCTTATTCCCCTCTGAATTTTTTCTTTGATAACATACTTATATCATGAGCGCATAGCCCTGTCAACTAAATGATTTTTTGAGGAAACAACTTGTTTTTTGGAAAGCTTTCTGTATAATATTCCGGAGAGGTGGGTGAGGCGGCCATGACATTGGTACAGGCGCTTGAGCTGCGCCGGGGCGTCACCGCCGTGATCGGCGGGGGCGGGAAGACAAGCCTTCTGCGCGCGCTCGGGGAGGAGCTGGCGGGAAAGGGGCACACCGTCCTGCTGTGTACTACCACGAAGATTTTTCCCTTTCCCGGGCTGATGAACCTGGATTGTCCTTCAGAGAGGGAATTGCGGGAGAGCCTCGGAGCACACCGGCTGGCTGCGGCAGGGACTCCCGTCCAGGGGACGGAGAAGTGGGGCGCGTTGGAGCTGCCTATGGAGCGTTTGGCGGCGCTGGCGGACTATGTGATCGTGGAGGCGGACGGCTCCGCGGGCAGGCCGATGAAGGCCCACGTCCCCCACGAGCCGGTTGTTCCGGCGCAGGCCAATCAGACCATTCTGGTTGTGGGCGCCTCCGGCTTCGGGCGCCCCATTGCCGGGGCGGCCCACCGCCCGGAGCGCTACGCGGAGCTTGCCGGGGAGCGCCCGGATGTGCCAGTCAGCCCGGAGACTGAGGCGGCGGTCCTGAGGGCGGAGGGGCTGCATGACAGAATTTATATCAACCAGGCGGACACGCCGGAGCGCCTGTCCGCCGCGAGAAATTTGCAGAAGCTGCTCTCATGCCCGGTGGCCGTGGGAGCGCTGCGGCAGGATGGAGGTCATGTGTTATGCTGGTCGTGATCCGCGGGGCGGGAGATATTGCCACGGGCATCGCCCTCCGGCTGTGGCGGGCGCGTATCCGGGTGGTGATGACGGATTTGGAGCGTCCCACCGCTATCAGGCGGACTGTATGCTTTTCGCAGGCAATCCCAAATGGGGAGGCCACGGTCGAGGATGCTACGGCAAAACGGGCCTCGGATCCCGCTGGTGTCCTTGCGCTGCTGGAGCGGGGCTTGATTCCAGTGCTGGCCGATCCGGAGGGGAGCTGCATCCCTGTTCTGGAGCCTGACGGCGTGGTGGACGCTATTTTAGCAAAAAAGAACCTTGGCACCCGAATGACGGATGCCAGGGTAGTGATTGGCGCGGGCCCCGGCTTTACGGCAGGGGAGGACTGCCACGCCGTGGTGGAGACTATGCGCGGGCACTATCTGGGCCGCGTTTATTACAAGGGATCCGCCCAGCCGAACACGGGCATTCCCGGACTTATCGGAGGCTTTGCCGGGGAGCGGGTGCTCCGCGCCCCGGCGGACGGGCTGTTTCACCAGCTTCGGGAGATCGGCGAGCAGGTGAAGGAGGGCGACATAGCCGCCACGGTGGACGGCAGTCCAATGGTGTGCACCCTCGCCGGCGTGCTTCGGGGGATCTTGCCCGAGGGCACTCCCGTGTTCAAGGGAATGAAGGCCGGGGATATCGACCCCCGGTGCGAGCTGGGGCACTGCTACAGCGCCAGCGACAAGGCCCTCGCCGTCGGCGGCGGGGTTCTGGAGGCGCTTCTGGCACTGGGTCAGTCCAGATAAACCGCGTATTCCCGCCGCTCCGTGACCGAGCCTGTTATGGCGGCCTGGGGGATTACCCCGCGCAGCTCCGCCAGACATTCCTCCGCCGCCTCCTGAGGCAGTGCCATGAGCAGGCCCCCGCTGGTCTGGGGGTCATAACAGATATCCTCCATGGCCCGGGTGACACCCGGGCCTGTTTTTACGCCCGGTCCGGCATAGTCCCGGTTGCGGTAGGCCCCGGCGGGTATGAAGCCCATATCCGCCAGCTCGTATGCCTCGGGGTGGAAGGGGAGCTTTGCCGTGTCCAGATGAATGGAGCAGGCGCTGCCCTGTGCCATCTCATAGCTGTGACCCAGCAGGGCAAAGCCGGTGACATCGGTGCAGCTGTGGACGGGGTATTTCACCATGATATCCCGCGCGGCCTTGTTGAGCTGCGCCATTTGCGCATACAGCCGCTCCAGAACCGCCTGCTCCACCAGCCCCGCCTTGGCGGCGGTGGTGAGGATGCCCACGCCCAAGGGCTTGGTGAGGATAAGCGCGTCGCCGGGGCGGGCGGCAGAGTTGGTGAGAACCCTGCCCGGGTGCACAAAGCCGGTGACCGCAAGGCCATAGATGGGCTCCGCGCCCTGAATGGTGTGTCCGCCGGCGATGATGGCCCCCGCCTCGTAGGCCTTGGCGTAGCCGCCGCGGAGGATTTCCTGCACAGTATACCTGTCCATGCTGTCGGCCAGGCACAGGAGGTTGAGCGCCAGCTTCGGCTCGCCCCCCATGGCGTACACATCGCTCAGGGCGTTGGCGGCGGCAATCTGGCCGAACAGGTAGGGATCGTCCACGATCGGCGGGAAAAAGTCGGTGGTCTGGACCAGCGCGGTGTTCTCGTTGAGCACATAGACGCAGGCGTCGTCGCTCTTGTCATAGCCCACGATCAGCCGCGGGTCGCTGTGGGTCTGAAAGCCCTCCAGCAGATGCACCAGCGTTCCGGCCCCCACCTTTGCCCCGCAGCCGGCGCAGCTTGCCAGCTTGGTCAGTTTTACTTCTGCTTCCATCGGCTCACCTCAGTTGTTTTCCGCATGGTACAGCGTGCGGTAGCCGCCGCCTTCGGGGACGGCGATTTGTTCAAGCTCCTCGGGAACAGGGTCCGGCAGCTCACCGTCGTAGCGTACGCAGGTGCCGCAGCTGCTACTCAGATTACGGGGGACGGGCATGAGCCGGGCGCTCCAGCCCATGCCCTCGCAGGTTTTCTTAAACCGGACCGCCCCGAAGTGGGAATAAAATGTCGCGACGCAGATCATTTCGTCATGGTAAGGGTATATTCCCCGTTCTGCTCCGACACGGAAACGGCGTAGCCCTCATGCTGTGCGTAACGGGTCACGTTCTCGCGGGAGGCGGGGTTGTCCACCACCATTTCGTAGGCCGTGGCCTTGGACAGCATGGCCTTGCGTATCATAATGACCGGCTCGGGGCAGGACAGCCCCCTGGCATCTAATTTTTCCATATTATTTAAAACTCCTCACTCACTGTTTTTTTCCAAAGGTGTTTGCACAGGCGATAACGGATACCACGGCGATGCCGATGACCACGGCGATTTTTCCAGCGCCGGTGGGACCCGCGCCGCTGGAGGCCAGACCGAAGTTGTGGGCAAAGGCCGCGCCGACGATCAGGCCCAGCACGGCGCAGGCGCTGTCTGCGTTGCCCTCGCCGGAGAGCACCAGCTGACGCAGGGGGCAGCCTCCCAGCAGGACGCAGCCGTAGCCGGCCAGGAACATTCCCAGAGCGTTCCAGAGCCCGTCGGTGTGGGCCACGGCCTGCCCGGCAAAGCCGGGGTGGAAAAGGCCAAGGGCAAGATTGCTCACCAGCGCGGCGGCGAGAATGGCGGCGAAGCCCAGAATGAGCTTCGGCTCGCGGAACAGGATCAGGTCGCGGATGCCGCCGACCATGCACAGGCGCGTGCGCTGCGCCAGGGCACCCACTATTATACCGGCCGCGAGGCTGATCCACACAGCGGCATGCAGCGCGCCGGGGCCGCCGCCGGCCTCGGTGAAGTGGATGAACGTGGGCGCGGATACCAGCAGCACAAGAAGCGCCACCATAATGACGGGCAGGGCTCCGCCCTCGGCGGCGGGCTGCTTATAGCTGCGCTTGAGGGAATAGCCGCGGTTGAGGAAAAACACTCCGGCAACAATTCCGGCGGCAAAGCCGACGAAGCCGAGAATGGCGTTGCCGTCGCCTCCCGCCAGGCGCAGAATCATGCGGAAGGGGCAGCCCAGAAACATCAGGCAGCCGATCATCACGAAGAAGCCCAGCATAAAGCGGGTGACAGGGGCGCTGCCTCCGCGGGGAGAGAACTCCTTCTTGGCAAGGGCCACCGCAAAGCTTCCCAGCACCAGACCGGGGATCTCGGGCCGTATGTATTGCACCGCCGCGGCCTGATGCAGGCCCAGCGCGCCGGAGATGTCACGCAGGAAGCAGGCAATGCAAAAGCCCATGTTGGCCGGATTGCCCAGCATCGCCAGCCCCGCCGCGGTCACGCCGATGATAAGCCCGGCGGCCACGATCCAGAGACGTTCTTTTTTTGTGTCCATAATTTGTTCCGTACTCCTTTCTTTTTGTGATTTCATCATAACACCCCGGCGGCGCTTCGTCCAATTCCATTTATAAGAAAAAACAAACTATTTATTTGAATTTTTGATAAATATATGATATACTGCCTGATGAAAGAGGCAGGAGGGAAGCGCCATGGAAAAGATCTATCTGGACAACGCCGCGACCACCTTTCCAAAACCGCCCGCTGTGGCTCAGGCAGTCTATGACTATATGACGGGCAGCGGGGTAAATATCAACCGCGGCTGCTATGACGCGGCTTACGCCGTGGAGGAGCAGGTGCTGGAAACGCGGCAGCTGCTGTGCGGGCTGTTCCACGGCCCGGACTGCCGGAACGTTGTTTTTACCAAAAACGTCACGGAGAGCCTAAATGTGCTGCTCAAGGGCTTTCTGCGGCCAGGGGACCATGTGCTCACCTCGTCCGTTGAGCACAACGCGGTGATGCGCCCGCTGGTTCAGCTGGAAAGGGCGGGGGTGGCGTTCACCCGCGTCCCCTGCGACGGGCGGGGGCGGCTGGATGTTTGCAGTATGGAGCGGTATCTTCAGCCAAATACCCGGCTTGTGGTGATGACCCACGCCAGCAACGTGTGCGGCACCGTGCTGCCCATTGCACGGGTGGGGCGCTTTTGCCGGGAGCACGGGCTGCGCTTTTTTGTGGACAGCGCGCAGACCGGCGGAGTGCTGGACATAGACATGGAGGCAATGCACATAGACGCGCTGGCCTTTACCGGCCACAAGGGGCTGATGGGGCCGCAGGGGACGGGCGGCTTTGTGCTGGCGGAGGGGCTGTCCGCGGAAACTGAGCCGCTGCTGTCCGGGGGCACGGGCAGTATCAGCCACACGGAGGAGGCGCCCGCTTTTCTGCCCGACCGCTTCGAGCCGGGCACAATGAATCTCCCGGGCATTCTTGGCCTGCGGCAGGGGCTGCTCTTTTTGCGGGAAACGGGGATTGAAGCTGTCCGTGAGCATGAAACGGCTCTGGCGCAGCGGTTCAGGGAGGGCCTGAGGCCCCTTGAGGATGCCGGGCTGCTCCGGGTTCTGGCGGGCGAGGTGGACATTGAGAGAGTAGGGGTGGTATCTGTCCAGACCCTGAAGCGGGAGCTGTCCGAGGCGGCCTTTAAGCTGGACGAGCGCTTTGGCGTCCAGACGCGCGTGGGGCTGCACTGTGCCCCCGCCGCGCACAAAACCCTGGGCAGCTATCCCGCCGGCTCGATACGCTTCTCTTTTGGCTGGTACAACACGGCGGAGCAGACCGACCGGGCCCTGTCCGCCCTGGCGGAGGTGTGCCATGGAGCTTAAACAGCTGCGTTCCTTCGCCGCGGTGGTGCGTTACGGCAGCTTTACCAGGGCTTCGGAAAAGCTGTATCTCTCCCAGCCCGCCATTACCGCCCATGTTCAGAAGCTGGAGGAGGAGCTTGGCAAGCGCCTGATCCTGCGCACGACAAAGAGCCTTGAGGTAACCCCGGTGGGTCAGGCGGTGTACCGCCGCGTGGTCGATATTCTGGCGCTTGAGCAGCAGATAGTGGAGGTGTGCGCCCATAACGACAGGAAGATCATCCGGCTGGGGGCGTCAACCATTCCCTCGGCATACGTGCTGCCCCAGCTTTTGCCCGAGTTCGGACAAAAGCATCCCGAGGTGTTTTTCACCGTGCAGCAGACCAACAGTCAGGGCGTGGCGGACGGTTTGTCGGATGGGCTGTTCGATGTGGGGCTCATGGGGATGAAGGGGGGCGAGCAGCTCAGCTGTATCCCGTTTTGCAGGGACAGGATCGTCCTGATAGCCCCGGCGGCGGAGCCGTATCTGTCCATGAGTGACCGGACGCCGGCGCCGCTGGACGAGCTGCTGAAGCAGCCAATGATACTGCGGGAGAAATCCAGCGGGAGCCGAAAGACTGCCGACCGCTTTCTGGACAGCATGGGCATAAGCGAGGAGCAGCTTCACGTAGTCGCGCGCATAAACGACCAGGAGGCCGTCAAAAACCTGGTGGCGGGAGGGCTGGGCGTTTCCCTGATCTCGGAGCGGGCGGCCCGGAATTTTGTGGAGGAAAAACGCATTATAAAATTTGAGCTGCCCGAGCACGATGTCCGCAGCCTTTATCTGGCTCACAGACGGGAGTATATCCTTCCGGCGCATGTGAAGGATTTCCTGGCCTTCGCGCGGAAAAAATACAGGAATGAGCAGGGACGTGACTAAACGGGACGGCATTAAACTTTTTCAGGGGAAATAAAAGTTTTTCTGAAAACGGCTTGATTTTTCTGCGCTCACATGTATAATGAGAGCATCTGAAAAATACAGGAGGCTTTCTCATGAACAAAACCATCACCGCCAAAAACGCCCCCGCCGCTGTGGGGCCCTACTGCCACGCCAAGCTGGCGGGCAATTTGCTGTTTACCTCCGGCCAGCTGGGGCTTATACCCGCGACCGGTGAGCTGCCCGAGGGCGTGCAGGCCCAGGCCGCCCAGGCTCTGGACAACCTGAAGGCCGTGCTCGCCGCCGCCGGGATGAGCTGCGCCGACGTGGTCAAGACCACTGTGTTTCTGGCGGACATCAACGATTTTGCCGCTATCAACAGCATTTACGCCGAGTACTTCCCCGGTGAGGCCCCGGCCCGCTCCTGCGTCCAGGTCGCGGCGCTGCCCAAGGGCGCTCTGTTTGAAATCGAGGCCGTGGCGGCGAAATAACAGATTACGGCACACGCGCAAAACAGCCGCGGACCGCTCTGCCCGAGAGGCAGCGGCCCGCGGTTTGCTTTATTTTGCCCGTCTGCGAATTTTTGTTGAATATCCACAAAAACGGGGAGCTAAATTCTTTCCCGCGAAGTTTGCGTTTTTCCTTGAAATAGATGGGCGTATAGGTTATACTGAGGATGATGAAAAAAATTTTTTGTTCCTGACAAAAAGTAAGGAGGAAACCCCTATGAAAAAAGCAGATTCAGCAACCCGGTCCCCTGCGTCTGTGTTTTCACTGGACGGCATCCCGCCTGCCGGACAGCTGATCCCGCTGGGCTTGCAGCATGTCGTGGCAGCCGTCGTGGGCGTCATTACCCCGGCCATTATCATCTCCGGCGTGTGCGGGCTGGAAGCGGGCGAGCGGAC
Source organism: Butyricicoccus sp. (assembly GCA_023664105.1). Classification (GTDB taxonomy): domain Bacteria; phylum Bacillota; class Clostridia; order Oscillospirales; family Oscillospiraceae; genus JAMPGF01. The sequence continues at coordinate 25,047 of JAMPGF010000009.1, forward strand.
CATGCTCATCCAGGCCAGCCTGGTTATGACCGCCATTGCCACCCTGCTCCAGCTTTTCCCGATTTTCAAAAAAATCGGCTCCGGCCTGCCGGTCATCATGGGCACCAGCTTCGCCTACGTCCCCACCCTCACCGCCATCGGCGGAGAGTTCAACTTCTCCACGATCCTGGGCGCTGAGATCATCGGCGGTCTTGTCGCTATCATATTCGGCGTCTTCGTCAAACAGATCCGCAAGCTCTTCCCGCCGGTGGTCACCGGCACGGTGATCTTCACCATCGGGCTGTCCTTGTATCCCACAGCCGTCCGGTACATGGCTGGCGGCTCCGGCGCGGAAAACTTCGGCAGCGTCCAGTGCTGGACCGTGGCCCTCATCACCTTCGCGGTGGTTGTGGTGCTGAACAATTTCGCCAAAGGCATTCTCAAGCAGGGCTCCCTGCTGTTCGGCATGCTCGTGGGCTATGCCGTGGCCCTGCCCCTGGGGCTGGTAAACTTCTCCGGCGTCGGCGGCTCGGGCTGGTTCGCCCTGCCGAAGGTCATGCCTTTTAAAATAGAGTTTGTCCCCGCGGCCTGTGTGTCCTTGGCCATTGTGTACCTGGTCAACGCGGTGCAGACCATCGGCGACCTGTCCTCCACCACCATGGGCGGCATGGACCGTATGCCCACCGACGATGAGCTGTCCGGCGGCATCATCGGCCAGGGCATCTCCAGCATCCTGGGCGCGTTCTTTGGCGGACTGCCCACCGCCTCCTACAGCCAGAACGTGGGTATCGTCACCCTGAACCGGGTCATCAACCGGGCGGTGTTCGCTCTGGCGGCGCTCGTGCTGCTGGTGGCGGGCTTCGTGCCCAAGTTCAGCGCCATACTTACCACCATCCCCCAGGCGGTTATCGGCGGGGCCACGCTGTCTGTGTTCGCCACCATCGCCATGACCGGTATCCAGATGTTCACCCAGGACGGGTTTACAGCCCGGAACAAGACCGTGGTGGGCCTGTCTGTGGCTTTGGGCGTGGGCATCACCCAAGTGTCCGGCTGCCTCCAGGGCGCGGGCTTCCCCGGCTGGGTCAACACTGTGTTCGGCTCCTCCGCCGTTGTGGTGTCCGCCCTGATGGCTATCATACTCAACCTGACCCTCCCCAGGGACAAGGCAAACGCCGGCTGAATCTGAACCCGGCGCGCCCCGCTGAAAGCAAAGGGACCGGGCCGATGTGCGCACCGGCCCGGTCCTTTCCCGATCTATTCCTTTCCGCCTTTGGCTTCCTCAATATAGCTGTATAAGGTATATTTGGAAATACCGAAGTACTTGCACACTCTTCCTCCCGACTTGGTGATGAGGAAGGCTCCCGTGTCGTTGAGAAAGCCGATGGCCTTGACCTTTTCTTCCTTGGTCATCAGAGCCACGGGCTTGCCCACGCGCTTGACGCTCTGTTCGATGAGCTCATCGAGCAGGTCGGATACGTTCTTGGCAATGGGCTCGGGGACGTTGTCCTGTGTCTCCGGCGTTGTTGAGGTGAACTGACGCAGGGTCTCCTCCATAGCCAGCATCAGGGTGATGTCATAGTTGATGGAGAAAACTCCGATGGGGGTTTGATCCTCGTCACGGATGTAGACCGTTGTGGATTTCAAGGTTTTCCCGTCGGCGGTCTTTGTCAGGTAGCTGAGCCTGTCCTCCACCGCGGTGCCGCTGTTCAGGGCCTCCAGCACCACATGGGAGGGACCGTCGCCCACCTTGCGCCCGGAGACATGCCCGTTTTCTATAGCCACTATGGAGCTGTCCGGGTCGTTGCTCTGGAGGTCGTGAATGACCACCTCGCAGTTGGGCCCGAACTGGGCTGGAAGGGCCCTGGCAAGACGGAGCAGGAATTGGATCATGGATGCGTCCAAAAATGAATCACCTCATTTTGAGCTTCAGCTTCACACAGATATTTTACCAATTATATCATTTTTTTCCAGCTTTGCAAGAAAAATATTCAGTCAAAGAATTCTTAAAATTGGAGGTAGACCTATGCTGCTTATCGGCAACGGACGTCTCATTACCCGGAGCGAGATCAACCCTTATCTGGAAAACGGGGCGGTGGTCCTGGACGGGGAAACCGTAAAGGAAACCGGCACTCTGGAGGATATGCGCTCAAAATACCCTCAGGCGGAATTTGTTGACGCCCGGGGCGGGGTTATCATGCCCGGCCTGATCAACGTCCACACCCACATCTACAGCGGACTGGCCCGCGGGCTGTCCATCGACGGCTTCAATCCCACCAGCTTCTTTGAGGTTCTGGACGGCCAGTGGTGGTACATAGACCGGCACCTGACGCTGGACGGGACCCGCGCCTGCGCCTGCGCCACAGTGCTCGACTGCATCCGCGACGGCGTGACCACAATCTTTGACCATCACGCCTCCTTCGGCGAGATACCCGGCTCTCTGTTCGCCATCAAGGACGTGTGCGCCGAGCTGGGGATGCGCGCGTGCCTGTGCTACGAGGTGTCCGAGCGCGACGGCGGGGAGAAGTGCCGGCAGTCCATTGACGAAAACGCCGACTTCGCCCGCTGGGCGAAGGAGCAGGACAGCGACATGATAAAGGCCATGTTCGGCGGCCACGCGCTGTTCACGATTTCAGACAAGACATTTGAGGCGATGGTCAAAGCCAACGACGGCATGACCGGCTTCCACATCCATGTCGCCGAGGGCATGAACGACGTGTATGACAGCCGGAAGAACTACGGCTGCAGCCCCATCAACCGCCTGATGTACAACGGCATTCTGGGCGAGAAGACCATGCTGGGCCACTGCATCCATGTCTCGCCCGCCGAGATGGACATCATCCGCGAGACCAACACCATGGTCTGCCACAACCCGGAGTCCAACATGGGCAACGCGGTGGGCTGCTCGCCGGTGCTGAAGATGTACGAAAAGGGCATACTCATCGGACTGGGCACCGACGCCTACACCCACGACATGCTCGAGAGCCTGAAGGTCCTGCTGCCCATGCAGCGGCACAATGCCTGTGACCCGGCGGTTGGTTGGCGCGAGGCCACGGGGATGCTGTTTAAGAACAACCCCGCCATCTGCGCGCGGTATTTCAAAAAGCCCCTCGGTGTGCTGGAGCCCGGCGCGGCGGCGGATGTCATCGTGATGGACTACAAGCCCTTCACCCCCTTCTCCGACGCCAACATCGACGGTCACATGCTCTTCGGCATGATGGGCAAAAACTGCCGTACTACTATCATCAACGGCAGGGTGCTGTACAGGGACCGCGAGTTCGTGGACATCGACGAGGACGCCATCAACGCCTGGACTATGGAGCAGTCCAAAAAGCTCTGGGGCGAGCTCAACCACAGGGAATATTGAATTAATATAAATCAATCAGGAGGACAATAACATGAGCGATATTATGCGTCCCATGCCTTTTGCCCGGTTAATGGACTGGGTACTCAGTGAGTATCACAGCCAGGGCAGCATTTTCGGCGTATCCAAGCTGGTTCGCCGCGATAACGGCAAAGCCCTGCCCATCTTCAAGGAGAAGATCGAGACTCCCTACGGCCCCGCCGCGGGCCCGCACACCCAGCTTGCACAGAATATCATCGCCGCCTACGCGGCGGGGGCGCGCTTCTTCGAGCTGAAAACCGTCCAGATCATGGACGGCGAGGAGCTTTCCAAATGCGTAAACAAGCCCTGCATCACCGCCGCGGACGAGTGCTATAACTGCGAGTGGTCCACCGAGCTGACCGTGCCCCAGGCTTACGCGGAATACGTCAAGGCCTGGTGGGTCTGCAAGCTGCTGGCAAAGGAGTTGGGGCTGGGCGATGACAACGGCTTTGTGTTCAATATGTCCGTGGGCTACGACCTGGCGGGAATCAAGAGCGAGAAGGTCGACCGCTATATCGAGGGCATGAAGGACGCCTCCGGCTCCGAGGTTTGGAAGGAGTGCGCGGACTGGGCTTTGAGTAACCTTGACCGCTTTGAGAAGGTGGATGAGGGTTATGTAAAATCCGTCTCCCCGAAGGTGTCCGACTCCATCACGGAGTCCACCCTCCACGGCTGCCCGCCGGATGAGATCGAGCGCATCGCCACGTATCTCATCACCGAAAAGGGCCTGAACACCTATATAAAGTGCAATCCCACCCTGCTGGGCTATGAGTTTGCCCGCAAGACCCTGGACGGCCTTGGCTTTGATTACATAGTCTTTGACGACCACCACTTTGTCGAGGACCTCCAGTGGAAGGACGCTATTCCCATGTTCCGGCGCCTGCAAAAGCTGTGTGGCGAGCGCGGACTGGAGTTCGGCGTGAAGATCACCAACACCTTCCCCGTGGACGTGGCGGCAAACGAGCTGCCCAGCAACGAGATGTACATGTCGGGCCGCTCATTGTATCCCCTGTCCCTGTCGCTGGCGGGGATGCTGACGAAGGAATTCGGCGGCAGGCTGCGCATCTCCTACTCCGGCGGCGCGGACGCGGTTTCTGTCGGAAAACTCTTCGGCGCGGGCATCTGGCCCATAACCATGGCCACCACGGTGCTCAAGCCAGGCGGGTACCAGCGCTTCAGCCAGATCGCCGGGCTGCTGGAGGACATTGACTTCAGCGCGTGGAGCGGCGTGGACGAGAAGAAGGTCGCCGCGCTGGTGGAGGCCATTCCCGCCGACGGGCACTGGACCAAGCCTGTCAAGCCCATTCCCGGCCGCAAGACCGGCAAAAAGGTGCCTCTGGTTGACTGCTTCAATGCCCCATGCCGGAACGGATGTCCCATTGAGCAGGATATTCCCGCCTACCTGATGGCGGTGAATGCCGGAGAATATGAGCGCGCGCTTGAGATCATAACCCAGCGCAACCCGCTGCCCTTCATAACCGGAACGATCTGCTCGCACCGCTGCCAGGACAAGTGCATGAGAAACGCTTACGACGAGAGCGTCTATATCCGTGCCCAGAAGCTGAAAGCGGCCGAAGGCGGGTTCGCCGCGCTCCTGCCGAAGCTGAAGGCGGGCTCCCCGGTCAGCGGCAAGCGCGTCGCCGTCGTGGGCGGCGGCCCC